>NZ_JBSSBO010000037.1:0-30388 GCF_054058915.1 Thermostichus sp. MS-CIW-41 | reverse complement strand
TAAACAGAAAGATCAACTGGTAGTAATCCGTACTGAACATATTATACATTATTTTCAGTATAGTTGAGCTTATTATTGACTAGAGTCATGCTCTGATTTCTTCCTGCTTCCACGACCCATGACTGGTAGCGGAGTTGGCCTCTATGGTCGTTTCAGGTTAGTCTGAGACGCCCGAGCTACTGAGAAAAGCCCCGCCCTACCGCTATGGGGAAGTAAGCTAACGGCGCGCAGAGGACGTCAACAACCTTGGTCAGCAAATATGGACGGAGAGGGAGGGATTCGAACCCTCGACGGAGCTTTTGGGCCCCGTAACTTCTTAGCAGGAAGCCGCTTTCGACCACTCAGCCACCTCTCCAGGGCCAGGAAGGGCAATGGCAAGCTGGGATCCAGCCACCAGTTCACTCATTGTAGGGGATGGGATCCCACCCGGCAACTGCCCCCTGACCCGCCCTGCAAAGACTCCGTCCCGCTATCGCGATCAGCCGGGATCCCTCCTGGGGTTGGGTGAGTCTAGCTCACCACCTGCAAGTAAATATCGAAGCTGCCGCTATTGTCGCCGTAGCTGCCCTTGGCGTCATTGATGTTGAAGGCAATATCCAGGTTGGGATCCAGATCCACCTCTTGGGGCTGCTCTGGCGAGGACTCGAAAACCTGATGGGCCACCAGTTGGGCGTTGGGTTGAAACAGCACAATCCCGTAGCGGCAGAGGCCCGGGTAGCGCCACTCCTCAGGGGTCGGGATCCCTTTGCCAAGGGGCGAGCGGATGCTGGTGGAAAACGAGAAGCCATAGCGCCAAGCCACATTCCTGGGGAAAAAGCGGATACGGCTGGCCCGCAACGGACGCCCCTGCCAGCGTAAAATGTTGCCCGCCTCTTGGTTCACCCGCAGGTCACGGAAAGCCATCCAAGCCTGTAAAGCTTCTTCTTCAGGTTGGATCCCTTCGATGGCCAGGGCCTGGCTCCAATCCAAGTCACTGCCATCGCAGGTGATCTGCCGCGGAATTTGCGCCAAATCCAGTTGTGCCAACCCCAGAGTATCAGACGCAGATTGGGTAAACATCTATCTCTCCTGTTTCCATCTAATTTTTCAAAATGACTCCAGAAAGGATGGGCTCCCTCCCCAGAGATTGAGGAGCCGCAGGGATCCCAAAAATGTGTCTAGGGAAGGGTTGTAAGAGACCAACCTATCCACATCTCCCCTGCTGGGTAGAGAATGTCAGATGCACGATGACCAACGGAGTTGAAAACCTCAAGCTCTTGCCCGACCGACGAGAGACTGGGAGTTCAAGCTCCTTTAGCAGATAGATCAACGTTACTTGATGAATAAAAGCTATTCCCGAAAAGATAGCCCTTTGCAATACTTTTTTAGGGAACCTTAGGGAGTTGTTAATTCCCTGTGACTCGGCTGCCAATGAAGGCCGGAACCCAAATCCAGGTTTGCTGCAGATCTTCCAGAAGCTTGTATTTTGGAACACATTAATGGTGTAATCCCCTGTTAAGCACTCTTGCGCTCGACCCCTGGGCTCTGCAGCGGCTTTCCACAGCCCAGAGCGCCCTGACAAGCGTTTTTGGTAAGATCACCCCTACAGGTCTCCCAGGGTGCCCGGCGCCCACGGCATGCACGACAACCCTACTTCCCTCTCTTCTGATTTCGAAGTCATCTCTCTGTCCAATCCTCAACAGGCCATGTCTTTGGCGGGCACTCAGGAGGCCAACCTGAGGTGGATCAGTCGCTCCAGCGGTGCCTCTGTAACGCTGCGCGGACAAGACCTGTATCTGAAAGGCACTCCTCAACAGCGGCAGCAGGTGCGGCAATGGCTAGAATTGCTGAGGCCGCTTTGGCAAACTGGGCACCCCGTCACTGTGATCGATGCAGAGCAAGCTTTTCGCGCCCTCTCCGGGCAAGAGGTTGCCGCCTATCAGCAAGCACAAGCAGGGATTTTGGCCCGCACCCGCAAAGGGGAGCTTATCCGACCGAAAACGCCCCGCCAACAGGAGTACGTGCGAGCCATTCGCACCCACGACCTCTGCTTTGGCATTGGACCGGCGGGCACAGGAAAAACCTATCTGGCTGCCGTTGTGGCCATCACGGCTCTGCAAAACCGAGAGTATGAGCGCCTGATCTTGACTCGCCCGGCTGTGGAGGCGGGAGAAAAACTGGGGTTTTTGCCGGGGGATCTGGTGGAAAAGGTGGATCCCTATCTGCGGCCCCTTTACGATGCCCTGTTCGAGTTTATCGACCCGGCCAAGCTGCCGCAGTTGATGGAGCAGGGGGTGATCGAGGTGGCGCCGCTGGCCTATATGCGAGGCCGTACTTTGAGCAATGCCTTCATCATTTTGGACGAAGCCCAGAACACCACCCCCGAGCAGATGAAGATGGCCCTCACGCGGCTGGGATTCCGGTCGCGTATGGTGGTTACCGGGGATCTCACCCAAACGGATCTGGGCAAACATCGCATGTCCGGCCTGGCAGCGGCAGAGCGTATTCTGACAGGGGTAGAGGGGGTTGCCTTTTGCTACTTCGACCAGCGGGATGTGGTGCGCCACCCTCTGGTGCAGCGGATTGTCGATGCCTACGCCCGCTACGAGGGGCAGTCGTGAAGCTGAGGGTGCTCTTTTTCGACGCTGTGGGCACTTTGTTTCGGGTGCGGGGCAGCGTGGGCCAGGTTTACAGCCAGGTGGCAGCGGAGTACGGGGTGAGGGTGGATCCCCAGGCCTTGGATCGCGCTTTTGGCCGAGTTTTTGCCCAGGCTCCAGCCCCGGCCTGCCCAGGATTGACGGGATCCCCTTTGCGGGAGTGGGAGCGGACCTGGTGGCGCCAGGTGGTGCGGGAGACTTTTGCCCGGGTGGGATCCCTGGCTGCCTTCGGAGAGCACCGGTTTGAAGACTTTTTCGCCCAATTGTTTGAGCACTTTGCCGGGGCGGATCCCTGGGAGCTGTATCCCGAGACGCTGCCGGCTTTGCGGGCCCTGCAGCAGGAAGGGATCCGGTTGGGGGTGATCTCCAACTTCGACAGCCGCTTGCCCAGGGTGCTGCAGCAGTTGCAGTTGGATCCCTACTTTTCCACCCTCACCCTCTCCACCCAAGTGGGCTATGCCAAGCCCGATCCTCGCATCTTCCAAGCTGCCCTGGCAGCCCACGGGATCCCCCCCGCAGCCGCCGGCCACATTGGCGACAGCCGCCGCGAAGACTACCAGGGGGCAAAAGCAGCAGGCTTGAGGGCCCTTTGGCTGGATCGAGAGGGGAAGGATAGCTCCTGCCCAGAGCGGATAGAAGATCTGTGGGGATCCCTGTCCATGCTCAATGGGCCGAAGCAGAATTGAGCAGCAGAGGGGCAAAAAGGCCATCCGGCTTGAGCAGGTAACGCCGCAGGTTCATCTGCCGCTCCAGCAGACAAGCATGGCCGCTCTGGGGCGAGATTTCTACCTGCGCCTGGGGCAGCCGTTCCGCCAGCCAGCCCACCTCCTGCACCGAGGGCAACAGGCGATCCCGCCCCCCCGCCACCAGCAAAGTTGGCAGGGTCATCGACTCCAGGGGCAGCTTCTCCACAGCAAAGGATCCCAGCAAAGCCAAGCGCCGAGCAGCTACTGTGGGTTCAACACTGTGAACCGCCTGGCGCAGCCGCTCCCGATCCGGCGGCTCCATTTGGCTGAGCTCCGCCAAAACCCCCAACCCCCGCTCCGACAACTGCTGATAGAGCCCCGGCGGCAAAAAAGGCAGGAGAACATGCCCTGCCCACCACCAGGGCCTACGTCGCAGCGACGAGGCTGGATTGACCAAAATGAGGCCGCGGCACCGTTCCGGCCATTGGGCGGCCACCAGCAAGGCCAGGCAGGCCCCAAAGGATTCTCCACACAAGTACGCCCCCGCTTCTAGCTGGGATCCCACCCAATCGGCCAGGGTTTCCCAGCTATCCCCCGCTTCCGGGTGGTTCAAACTCAGGGGGCGAATGCGAAACTCCCGCTGCAGAGCCTGCGCCTGCCGGTAAAACAACGTACCTGTGCCATCCATACCGGGCAAATACAGCAGCAGGGGCCGCTCCTGACCGACCGCTCCCGTTGCCGGGCTGACCAAGCTAGAGGCAGATGCTACCGGCTCGCCACTCAACTTTCTCATCTCTCTGCCAATCCCAATCGCACCTGTTCTCGGGCCGCTGCAGTTAGCTCTTGAATGACCTGCATTCGCTCGCGTCGGGATCCCTGGCGCTGCTTCCTGCCCACCCAAAGGGGGGATCCCACCCTGAGCACCACCCGCCGATACAACACCACCGGATGTCCCCCTTCCTGTTGAAATCGGGGTTCAGTGGGGTCAAACCAGCGGAAAAAAGCCATAGGAATATCTACTCCCCGCCATTCTTCCTGCGCCCACACCGCCACCGGCAGAATCGGCAAGGGATCCACCGCTGCCGCCAGCGCCAGGTGGGCAAAACCTGGCTGAAACCGCCCCACCTCCCCAGGCGAGGTCTCACGGGTGATCTGCTCCGCCCCTTCTGGGAAGATCCCCACACCCACCCCCGCTGCCAAACTGGCCTGCGCCTGGCGAAAAAAATGGATTTGCTGTCGGGATCCCTGCTTGAGGGGAATGCAGTCCAAAGCCAGGGCGATTTCCCGCAGCAGCGGCACCTGAGCCAGGTAGTAATGGCAGGCAAAGCGAATCGGTCGGTCCAACCCCGCGATCAGCACCGGCGCATCCAGAAAACTGCGGTGATTGCTCACCACCACCAGCGGGCCGGCGGGAACGTGCTCCTTGCCCTCCACCCACACTTCCGTCTGGAAAAGGGTGAGCAACAACTGGGCCAGAGTCCTGGGGTCTGGAGGCCAAGAGAGAGCAGAATTGGCTGAGAACGCTGCGAAGGATCCCATCAATAGTCCACCCCGCGCCGCAGATCGGCCCCCTGCTCGGCATAGTGCTTGTGGCTCACCATTTCCGAGTGGACAGAGGCCAGCTCAAAGTAAGGTAAGGGGGCATGGCACCGCCCCGTGATGATGATCTCCGTGTCCCGCGGCTTGCGCAGCAAAGCCTGGACAATCGGCTCCACGTCCAGCAGCTCCAGATCCACCGTCGGGTTCAACTCATCCAAGATGATGGTTTTGTACAGGCCAGAAGCGATGGCCGCCCGTGCCAACTCCCAGCCCCGCTCCGCTTCTACATAGTCGATTTCCTGTTGTTTGCCCCGCCAGACAATGGCATCCCGACCGCAGCGCTGGTGATCCACCAAATCGGGGTAGCTTTCCCGCAAGGCCCGAATGGCTGCATCCTCGGTGTAGCCCGTTCCCCCCTTCAGCCATTGCATGATCAGCACGCGATGAGAGAGATCCTTGCTGATGCCGCGCCCAATGGCTTGCAGAGCCCGACCCAGAGCGCTGGTGGATTTTCCCTTGCCGTTGCCGGTGTAGATCTCGATGCCGCTGGAAGGAAGCTCGCCGTTGCGGGGATCCGTCGCCCGCCGGACACTGCGCATTTCCGAGTGCAAATCCGCCAGGTCGATAATTTCCTTGGGAGCGCCGCGCCCGGTGATGATCACCTCCATGGCCTCCGGCTTTTGCTTGAGGGTACTGACCACCTCCTCCACAGGCAACAGGCCCAGATCCAGCACCGGGTTGAGCTCATCCAGCACCACCACCGAGTAAAACCCCGACGCCAAAGCCCCTTTGGCCACATCCCAACCGCGGCGGGCCTCCTGACGGTCAAACTTGGTGATCTCATCTGGGCCGAAAAACTCTCCCCGCCCGGTGCGCAATTGATCGATGAGATGGGGGAAGCCTCGCTGCAGAGCCGCAATGGCCGCATCCTCAGCATAGGTTCGGCCTGGCCCCTTGAGAAACCGCACCAGCAACACCCGGCTGGGGGCCGCCTTTTCGATCCCCAAGCCAATGGAACGCAGCACAACCCCTAGGGCCGCCTGGGACTTGCCTTTGCCCTCGCCGTCGTAGACATGGATCTGGCCCCGTCGCCGATCAAACTGCTGGGCAGTCACAATCCCAATTTCTGCCATGCCCCTCCGCGTCATCCTGCTGTGGGAAAATCCCACTTTTCTACCCCCATCTTAGAGCCTACTTGGGGCCTAGCCAGAACTTGGGCAGGAGGGGGAAACTAAAAAGCTCCCAAGAGGCCGGAAAGACCGGGGTAAGATGAGCAATGGTTGTCCAGCCGATGCCTGTCTAGCGAGGGATCCCCCTTGTATCCGACTGCATTTTCTTCTCGCCCGTTACTCCCTGCTGTGGATAGCCCTATTGAGCTGGTGGGGGGGACGCCGCTGATCCGTCTGCGGCGGGTTGCTGCCGATTTGCCGGAATCGGTACGGGTATATGGCAAGGCAGAGTGGTACAACCCTGGGGGTTCAGTCAAGGATCGCCCGGCCCTCAACATGATTCGCGCTGGCGAACGCCAGGGCAAGCTTACCCCCGGCAAGATCATCCTCGATGCTACCAGCGGTAACACCGGCATCGCCTATGCCTGGATCGGGGCGGCCTTGGGCTACAAAGTCAAGCTGGCCCTTCCCGCCAACGCCAGCCCAGAGCGCAAGAAGATCCTGGCTGCCTACGGCGTGGACTTGGTTTTGACGGATCCCGCTCTGGGATCCGATGGGGCCATCGAGAAAGCCCGCGCCCTCTATGCGGAAAACCCCGAGCTTTATTTCTACCCTGACCAGTACAGCAACCCCGCCAACTGGCAAGCCCACTACGAAACCACTGGGGTGGAGATTTGGGAGCAAACCCAGGGGCAGGTCACCCATTTTGTTACCGGGCTAGGCACCAGCGGCACCTGTATGGGGGTGGGGCGGCGCCTGCGAGAGTATCGCCCGGATATCCAAATCATTGCCATGCAGCCCGACTCTCCCTTCCATGGCCTGGAAGGGCTCAAGCACATGGCCACAGCTCTAAAACCCGAGATTTACGATCCCACCCTGCCTGACCAGCACATTGAGATCTCCACAGAAGCAGCCCAGAAAATGGTCAAGCGCTTGGCGTTGGAAGAAGGCCTGCTGGTGGGCATCTCTGCCGGCGCCAATGTGGTGGCAGCCCTAGAGGTGGCCCGTCAGCTCTCCTCTGGAGTGGTGGTGACCATCTTTTGCGACGGGGCTGACAAATATCTTTCCGAGCGTTTCTGGACAGAGGAGTGACATCCTCCCGGCGCTCGTCCTGTGGACAGGGCGCGGGCTACCCTTCCCGTCAGCAGGACGGAGTCCTTGAAGCCTGCACTCTCTCGCTTTGGCGGCGCGGAGCGCTTTGCGTCAGCATGAGTGTGGGAGTATGTCACGTACCTTTAAGGCTGAGCGCAGAGGGATCCCATGGCGATCATCGTCCTGAAAGCCTGGTATTTGGATTCGGTGTTGTCTGCTTCTCAAGTCCAACAGAGGGCCCCCGACCTGCGCCTAAGCCGTACCGGCCTCTTGAAAACGGCGATGCGGGCCGACTTTCTCGACGATGTGGAGCAGGTGAAGGCTTCCGTATGGTGGCAGCGCTACCTGGAAGGAGAGCTGGTGGAGTTTTACATCGAAGGCAGCGGCGCCTACAGCATCTCCAACCTCGATTTGATCAGCCGTGAGATCTACTTTAATAAGCGGGCCACCCTGAACATGACCGAGCCGGTCATCTACTTCTGCGGCCAATCGGATTACCCCGACTCCAGCGCCACTCTGCACCGGGCATTGCAAGCCGTGGTGGAGGCTCTCAATCGCGACCACAGACCGGTCGTGCCCCTGCAGCTGCAGGGATCCCTTCCCGCTGAGGCTGAGACCCCGCTCATCGATGCGGCCTTGATTCGCAAGCTCAAGCACGCGCTGCTGGTGGTGGCCGATGTAACCCCTGTGCAGGTGAATGGCCGGGGGCGTCCCCTACCCAGCCCTCAGGTCTGTCTGGAGTTGGGCTATGCCCTGCAATCGAAGCGCCCCGAACAATTGCTGCTGGTACAACTCCCCCGCGACGGCATCGAGGGATCCTTCCCCTTTGAGGTGGAAGACAGCAGTTTTTTGAAAATCACCGATCCCCAGCGTCTGGTCGATCACCTGGGAGCCGAGATCGCCCGGCAGTTGCAGCGCAACCGGGTTATCTCCCTCTAGCCAGCAGCACCTATCCAACCTCCCCTCGCAGCCGTTAGACTCTTGGAGATGGTCACTCCTGGCCATGGGGGATCTGGCTCCCCGAAACCCAAACAGCCTCCATCGTCGCTACCTTTTCTCCCCTTGTGAACCATGACCCTGGCTAACGCAAATCCTTTGGTTTCGCCGGATCGCTCTGCGGCAGGTTGGCAGAGAGGTCTGAACAGCATAATGTTCCTGCTGCTGTTGGGGGTTCCCCTATCTTGGGTGGGGCACTTCCGGGGCTGGGATCCCAACCTGGTCTTCCTCTGTGCGGCTTTGGCGGTGGTGGCCTTGGCGAAGTTTATGGGTCAGGCCACGGAAGAGATTGCAGCCTTGACAGGGCCGACAGTCGGGGGGCTGATCAACGCCACCTTTGGCAATGCGGCGGAGTTGATCATCGGCTTGGTGGCACTGCGGGCGGGGCTGGTGGATGTGGTAAAAGCCTCCATCACCGGCGCGATCATCAGTAACCTGCTCCTGGTGGCCGGCTTGGCCATGTTTTTGGGCGGGATCAAGTTTCGGGAGCAGAGCTTTCGACCCGAGGTGGCCCGCATGAATGCCTCGGTGATGAACTTGGCGGTGGTGGCCTTGATCCTGCCCAGCGTGGTCACCTATGCCGATGCCAACTTGGGGGAGATCTCCATCCAAGAGCTATCCACGGCGGTAGCCCTGGTGCTGATCGGGGTTTACGGTCTTACTTTGCTGTTTTCCCTCAAAACCCACAGTTACCTCTACGCCCTTCACGAAGCAGAAGCCGCAGAAGATGAGGCGGCCAGTCGTCTGGCCCCCAATCCGGTTTTGCAGGCGGAAGGATCCATTCCCCAGGTGTTGACGGCTCCGCCCGAGGGAGCCGGTTTGGGGTTTTGGGTGCTGGCCCTCTTGGGGTTGACGGTGCTGGTGGCGCTGGAGTCGGAACTGTTGGTGAGCACTCTAGAGGATACGCTGGAACACTTTCACATGACGCCGCTGTTTATGGGGGTGATTTTGTTGCCGATCATCGGCAACGCGGCAGAGCATGCGACGGCGATCACGGTGGCCATGAAAGACAAGATGGATCTCTCCTTCTCGGTGGCGCTGGGCTCGACGATGCAAATTGCCCTGTTTGTGGCACCTCTGCTGGTGCTGGCCGGGGATGTGCTGCATCAGCCCATGAACTTCAACTTCGGCATGGTGGAGTTGGTGGCCATTGCAGTCTCGGTGCTGCTGATCAATTCCGTCAGCAGCGATGGGCGCTCCAACTGGCTGGAAGGGCTACTGCTCTTGGCCACCTATGCCATCCTCGGGATTGCTTTCTTCTTTCTGGAGTGAGGCGTTAAAGTGTTCTGCACCGCTGACGCAAACGGCTCATGCTGCGAAGCTGCGAATGGTGCCCCGCACCGCTGACGGGAACGGTAGGCAGGCCGAAGCCGAGGAAAACGGGATCCCTGTTGTGGCCTCTCCTTTTCGGTGCATCTTTTGCCCTATCCCCCATAAGCGGGCCCGCATGGGGGCAGGAAGCTGCCGAAAACAACGGCACCGCCCCCAACCTGCCTTTGCTCAACCGTTTGGATGCCCTAGAAGAGCTGCGGCAAGCGCTTAGCCTCCCCACCTCTTCTATCCAGGCGGAGGCCGTGACGCTGGATGGGCGGCGTTTGTTCGTGGTTACCGCACCGCAGGGGGATCCCGGCAGCCTGCCTCCGGTGTCGCAGCGGGTGCGCTCCATTGAACAAACCCTGCACCAGTTGGCCAGCGCCGGATTCGATCCAGAGGCGCTGCAGGTTGAAGTCACCCTGGACGGCCAGACCAACCAGCCTGTTATCCGGGTGAATGGGCGACATTTGCTAACCATCACCTCCCTCGATGCTCAATTCCAGGGCGCCCAACCCATGGACTGGGCTGAGCAGGTAGCCGGCATTGTCGAGGAAGCGCTGCGCACTTCGCAACGGGAGCGGCAGCCTCAATTTTTGCGCCGCCAAGCGGTGATTGCCCTCGGCATCCTGGCTGTGGTAGGGAGCCTGAGCCAGCTCTGCCAGCGAAAACGGCGACGGCTGCAGCAAAAACGCGATGCCCTGCAGACGGAATACCAGGCCATCCAAGCAGAGATTCAGGAGCGCCTAGCGGGGGAAGAGCAGCCGGGCGTGGATCCCGTCTTGGTCGAACAACAGGCCGGACGCAAATGGCAGGAATCCTATTTAGAGCTGCAAATTCGCCTGCTGCGCCTGGTGCAAATTGGCCTGTGGGTGGGCGGAGTTGGGGTGAGCTTGGGCCTTTTCCCACAAACGCGACCCCTGCAAACGTTTTTCCTGGTTTCGCTGCGCGGCCCTCTGTTGCGGTTGACAGGGGTGGGCCTGGCCACCTATGGCAGTGTTTGGCTGAGTGGACTGGTACTGGATAACCTCTTTGCTGCCCTGCGCCAAGAGCAAAATGCCCCCACCTATCGCCTCAGCAAACGCCTCAGCACCTTTGCCAGCGTCTGTGACATACTCCCATCACTAACCCTACAGGTACAGCGTGGGCTTCGCGCTTCAAAGTGCTACGCACCGCTGACACGAACGGGGAGCTACTGCAAGAACCCTCCACGCGCAGACACGGGATGTCCCACCGCGTAGCTGTACCAGATTCCGGCAACGCCGTTTTGTACAGCCATGTTGATTATGGCACAGGATATATACGCCTTTCATCCCGACCCTCCTGCTGTTGCAGAGAGTGCGGGGCTTCCCGGCGGTTTAGCTAACCCAGTTGCGCAACACCGAAGGCAGCTTGATCTCCATTCCCAACAGTGCCATCCGGGTGGTGGAGAACCTCTCCAACGGCTGGTCACGGGTGGATCTGGGGATTGTGATCGCCTATGAAAACGATCTGGAACAGGCAATACGCATCACCGAGCAGGTGGCTCTGCAGATGTACCGGGAGCCAGCTTGGCGGGAAAAAATCCTCGAGCCCCCCGAAATGCACGGTGTCGATGATCTGGGGGAGCGGGGGATCACGTTGCGCATTTGGATCAAGGTGCAGCCCCTGCAGCAGTGGAGGGTGGCGCGGGAATACCGCCGTCGCCTCAAGCACGCCTTCGATCAAGCAGGGATCCAGATTCCTTTTCCACAGCAGACCCTCTGGTTCCACAGCCCCTTGGAGATGCGCATCCAGGGTCTCAGCCCAGAGGAGACCCACCGCCTGCTGCACCTGATGGAATCGCGGCTCGAGGCTCGCCTGCGGGAAAGGGATCCCGTTGCAAACGACTTGACAAATTGACAAAATAGGCGGCTGCCGAAAGCTTCTACCCTTAGCCGCTCAGCCGGCTAGCAGTTTCAACAGGGCGGTCGCGCCAGCAGGCCGCAAGTCTAGTGACTACTCATCGCCGATGATTTCCGGCTCGGTCAGCTCATCCGACATTTCGATGACGGCGCGGCGGATCGGCTTCATCCAGCCATCTTCTATATCATCCGGATCCTCGTAGCGGCGGCGCTTGGCGCGGTTGGCCACCTGTACCGTGATGCGATAGCGATTTTTGGAAGCGTTGATCAGAGCCTCTACCCGACGCATCAGCTCGTCATTGTCAATAGCCAGTTGATTCTTGCGGGAAGCCATAATCGCAGTCTTAAATCTTGATATCTTGTTGCCACCAGGATCCCAACGAGACTCCGTCCCGCTAACGCGAAAGGACTCCGTCCCGCTACCGCGATCCTAGCAGAGAACCTTCCAGTTCTTGCATTCCTGTAGCGTTGCATGGCAATAGGGTGGGACTTTTGCCAAGAACTCATTTGTCAAGATTTGTCAAGAACTCATTTGTAGAGCAGCTTGCTCTGCTCTTGTACAACTCACAGGGGCTGCTAATCCAGCAAAAACTGTACCCACTTCGGCGGGGGTGGCAGCGGGCAACGAAAGTGCTCCATCACCAGGGCGGCCACCAAATGCACCGTGAATACGTAGATGAGGGAATTGAAGGCAATAAATCCCACCACCACCACCTGAACCATCCAGGGTTCTGCCACCCAGTAGACGCCCCATCGGCTGAGGGACACATCCAGGAGCCAGTTGGTTAGGCCGGTAAGTTGAATGGTTACGTAGATCCAGAGGTTTTCCCCCACCAGTAGGGAGGAAAGCACCAACTGAAAGATCAAGCCCAGGGCGCTGAGCACAGCCCCGCTCACCACCGAGACGTACCAGGAAAGACGCTGCTGCCACAGGCGGGCACACCAATAGCCCAGCAGACCATAGGGAATGACATAGAGAATGCTGCGCGTGGGCCCTATCAGCACCGTCAGCAACAGGCCGGAGACCACCAGGGCCATTGCCCCTGTGCGGGGATCCCAGCGCATCACCGCCAGCGCCACCGGGATGGGGAAAAACAGGCGCATGAAAGGAGCTAGCGGCGTGTAGCTCAGGATCCAGATCAAGGCTGCCGTACTGGCCAAAAAAGCTGTCTCCACCACCCTCAAGGCCGGAGAACGGGGAGGTGGGGGGGGTAAGGGAGGAAAGTCATCCTGCACAGAAGGCTGAGGCGGCGGGGGCACATCCAGAAAAGCACAACTTTTCCCAGCTTAGCTTGTCGGGGTGTGGGGGTAGCTAAGCCCCGCACTGTACTCGTAGAGTCAGTGTCGGGATACAGATACCCCCACATGGTGTATGATGGGAGTACTTGCACAAAACGGCTTTTGCCGGAATCTGGTGCAACTACGCGGTAGGGCATTCCGTGTCTGCTCGTGGAGGGTTCTTGCGTAGGCTCCCCGTTCGCGTCAGCGGTGCGTAGCACTTTGAAGCGAGAAGCCCACGCTGTACCCGTAGGGTCAGCGATGGGAGTATGTCACGCCACCGGTTGCCGGGTTGGGCGAATTGTTGTCCAGAGGTGTGGATTTGGACTGCAAGTCGGCTACAGGATAGGCCCTGTTGTCGATTGGGGCTGCCTCAGCGGATCCCTTTTGGATTTCAGGACATTCGGCAACATTTCCCAAGGCCAACCGTGAACCGACCCCCATCGGCCAGTCTCTCCTGACCCTACCCATCAACTTGTCTTGAAACGACTAGGGCGTTCTGATAAAGTTGAGGCGGGATTTGCCCTGAGAGAGCGGGATCCCTTCTGGACAAGTCTAGGGTCAATGCTATGGCAGTGCGGGTGGGCATCAACGGTTTTGGCCGCATCGGACGGCTGGTGTTGCGGGCTGCTTGGGGCTGGGAAGAGCTGGAATTCGCCCACATCAACGAGATCAAAGGGGGAGCGGCGACGGCGGCCCACCTGTTGAAGTTTGACTCGGTGCAGGGCCGCTGGGCTATCGACATTGAGGGATCCGATAACCGGCTGCGCATCCAAGAGAAAACCCTCACCTTCAGCGAACACAAATCCCCCGGTGAAGTGCCCTGGGCAGAGTTGGGGATCGAGCTAGTGCTGGAATGCTCGGGCAAATTTGTCAAGGCAGCGGAGCTGGATGCCTACTTCAAAGCGGGGGTGCGCAAGGTGATTGTGGCTGCCCCTGTCAAGGACGAAGAGGCCCTCAACATTGTTATGGGCGTCAACGATCACCTGTACGACCCGGCCCGGCACCATTTGCTCACGGCGGCTTCCTGCACCACTAACTGTCTGGCTCCTTTGGTGAAGGTCATCCACGAGGGAATCGGCATTGTTCACGGGGTGATCACCACCATCCATGACGTCACCAATACTCAAACCATGGTGGATGCCCCCCACAAAGACCTGCGGCGGGCCCGCTCCGCTCTGCTGTCTTTGGTGCCCACCACCACCGGCTCGGCCACGGCCATTGGGCTGATTTACCCCGAACTCAACGGCAAGTTGAACGGCATTGCCGTGCGCGTGCCCCTCTTGAACGCTTCCCTGACCGATGCGGTGTTCGAAGTCAGGCGGCCCACCACCGTGGAAGAAGTCAATCACCTCTTAAAAACTGCAGCCGAGGGCGAACTCAAGGGGATCCTCGGCTACGAGGAGCTGCCCCTGGTCTCGGTGGATTTCAAAGGGGATCCCCGTTCCAGCATTGTGGATGCGCCCTCGACGATGGTGGTGGATGGCGCCCAGGTGAAGATCCTGGCCTGGTACGACAACGAATGGGGCTACGCCAACCGCATGGCGGAACTGGCCCGCAAAGTGGCCCGCAGTCTATAGAAACATCTCCCTTGGAGACCTGCCCATGACTTCTGTTTCGACGGCTCAAGCCTCTGCGGTTCGCAACTACGCCCTGGTTACAGCGGCCTATTGGGGGTTCACCATCACCGATGGCGCCATCCGCATGTTGGTGCTGCTGCACTTCCACAAGTTGGGCTTTACCCCGATTCAGATTGCCATGCTGTTCCTCTTCTACGAGATCTTCGGGGTGATCACCAACTTCCTGGGCGGCTGGATTGGATCCCTCTTTGGCCTGCGGCTGACCCTCTACGGCGGCATTGCCATTCAGATCTTTGGCCTGGTGATGCTGGGGGTGATCAACCTGCAGTGGCCGGTCTGGGGCCAGGTGGCCTACGTGATGACCGCCCAAGCTCTGGCCGGGATCGCCAAAGATCTCACCAAGATGAGCTCCAAAAGCGCCATCCGCCTGGTGGTGCCCAAAGAAGCGGAATCCCGCCTGTTTCGTTGGGTGGCTATGCTCACCGGATCCAAAAACGCCCTCAAGGGGGTGGGGTTCTTTGTGGGAGCCGCTCTGCTGCAGATCTTCACCGAAATCTACGGGGATCCCATGGGCTTCCGCATGGCCAACTTTGTCCAGGCGGGGGCGTTGGCTTTGATCTTCTGTTCGGGGGCGCTGCTGCCGGCAGACATGGGCAAAATCAAGGCCAAGATCCCCTTCAAGCGGCTGTTTTCCAAGAGCAGAGAGATCAACATCCTCTCGGCAGCTCGCTTTTTCCTGTTTGGGTCGCGGGATGTGTGGTTTGTGGTGGCCCTGCCGGTGTTTCTCTACGACAGCTTGGGCTGGACTTTTATGCAGGTGGGCAGCTACATGGCCATCTGGGTGATCGGCTATGGGTTCATTCAGTTTGTAGCGCCGCAACTGCTGGGTGGGGGTCGCCCTGGCCGTGCTCCCAAGGCCCGCACCATCCAGATTTGGACCTTCGTGCTGACGGCGGTGCCGGCGATCATTGCCACAGCCTTCATGGCCGGGCTGGCACCGGAGCTGGTGATCACCGGCGGCTTGATCCTGTTCGGGATCGTCTTTGCCTTCAATTCGGCGGTGCATTCCTACCTGGTGCTGGCCTACACGGAAGACGACGACGTAGCCCTCAATGTGGGCTTTTATTACATGGCTAATTCCGGCGGGCGGCTGTTGGGGACGGTAACTTCTGGGATCCTCTTCCAGTTCTACGGATTGGAGGGCTGTCTTTGGTTTTCCACCCTCTTGATCTTGGCGGCGGGGCTGTTCTCGTTGAAATTGCCGGATCCCAGCAAAACCCCGGTGGAGTGGGTGGTTAAGCCAGGGGATTGAGGATGGAGGGCTACCAGCGGAGATCGATGCATCCATTCAACCCATCCACAAATGGGTGGAGGGGAAAGAACTCTGCTCAGCACAAACGAGAGGCCCAACGATGAGATAGTAGAGGAGCAAGCAGCTTTTCCGGCAGCCTATGAGCCTGCGCATTGTTCCCACGACGCCCTTCCCTGGCCAGAGACCCGGCACCTCTGGCCTGCGCAAGCCGGTATCGGTGTTTCAGCAGCCCCACTACCTGGAAAACTTCGTCCAATCCATTTTTGATGTCCTGGAGGGATCCGCCGGCCAAACCCTGGTGGTGGGGGGAGATGGCCGCTACTACAACCGCGAGGCCATTCAGATCCTGCTCAAGATGGCGGCGGCCAACGGCATCGGGCGAGTCCTGGTGGGCCAAGGAGGGATCCTCTCCACGCCGGCGGTTTCCTGTCTCATCCGCAAGTACGGCGCCTACGGGGGGATCATCTTCTCTGCCAGCCACAACCCCGGCGGCCCCCAGGGGGATTTCGGCATCAAGTACAACATCGGCAACGGTGGCCCTGCCCCGGAGAAGGTGACCGAGGCCATTTACGCCCGCACCCAGCAGATCCGGGAGTACCGCATCCTGGAAGCTCCCGATGTCGATCTGGATCGCTTGGGCGAGCAACGGCTGGGGTCCCTCACGGTGTCCGTCATTGACCCGGTGGCCGATTACTTGGGCCTGATGCAGCGCCTGTTTGATTTCGAGGCCATCCGCGACTACCTGGCCTCTGGGATCCGCATTGCCTTCGACGCCATGCACGCCGTCACCGGCCCCTATGCCCACGCCATTTTGCAGGGATCCCTGAGAGCACCAGAGGGCAGTGTGCTCAACGGGCAGCCCCTGCCGGATTTTGGCGGCGGACACCCGGATCCCAACCTGGTGCATGCCCGCTCATTGGTGGAACTGTTGTTTCGGGAAGATGGGCCGGACTTTGGGGCCGCTTCCGATGGGGATGGGGATCGCAACCTGATCCTGGGCCGTCAATTTTACGTGACCCCCAGCGACAGCTTGGCAGTGCTGGCTGCCAATGCCCACCGGGTACCCGGCTACCGAGAAGGTCTGGCGGGAATTGCCCGCTCCATGCCCACCAGCCAGGCGGCGGATCGGGTGGCGGCCAAGCTGGGGATCCCTTGCTACGAAACGCCTACCGGCTGGAAATTCTTCGGCAACCTGCTGGATGCCGGCAAGGTCACCCTCTGCGGGGAAGAGAGCTTCGGCACCGGATCTCACCACATCCGGGAAAAAGACGGGCTCTGGGCCGTCCTGTTTTGGCTGAACATTTTGGCCGTTCGACGGCAGCCGGTGCGGCAGATTGTGGAAGAACACTGGCGCACCTATGGGCGCAACGTCTACTCCCGTCACGACTACGAGGGACTGCCGGTGGAGGTGGCCGAAGCGCTGATGGCAGACTTGCGACGCTCCCTGCCTGGGTGGGTGGGCCAGCGCTTGGGATCCCACACAGTGGCTTATGCCGATGACTTCAGCTACACCGATCCCGTAGACGGCAGCACCACCAGCCACCAAGGGATCCGCATTGGCTTTGAGGATGGATCCCGCATCATCTACCGGCTTTCGGGAACCGGCACCCACGGAGCCACCCTGCGGGTGTACCTGGAGCGATTGGAGCTGGATCCCGCCCGGCATGGCCTGGATCCCCAAGTGGCCTTGGCCGAACAGATTCAACTGGCCGATCACCTTGCCCAGATTCGCGCCCGCACCGGTCGGCAGCAGCCAGACGTCATCACCTAGCCCGTCGCAACAGTGGACAGGGAGCCTTCCCAGGGAAGCGGGGATCAGGGCCTGAGGCCATCCCAGCCGGTCGCGTCGGCGTCGCGGAGCAAAAAGGTGCCGATAGGGGAGGTAATGGGAGAGGTCAGTTGAAAATCTCCCCGCTCTTGGGTGAGGCCCACCGGGCGACTGGGGAAAGCCACCAGGATCCCTTCCAAGCGCAGTGACTCTGCCACCGGATCGTAGGCAAAGCGCAGCTCAAAATCCCGCAGGTCACGGCGAACTTCCACGCGGCGGATCCCTGCTTCCGTCAGGCCCAAGCGCAGCCGCCAGTGATTTTGCCATCGCGTGCCGAGGGTGGCATCCAGCTCCAGACCATAGGTAGAGATCTGGCCCAACCGGGGATCGTAAACCGCCTGCAGCGCATAGCTGATCCCCGGCTCATACACCTCCAGGCCGGAGCGTTGATCCCGGTTAAATGTGGTGCTGCTGCGTCCCCGATACTCCAGACGAACGGGTTGGAGCTGTCCCTGGTTCAGGTCGTAGGCCGTCTGCAACTGAATGTTGAACAGATCGGGAGCGGTGTTCCAGGTGAAGTTGGCGTTGAGGGTGTCCCACTTCTGGGCAACGAAGTCGTAGCCAAAGCTGGTGTCCAGGCGCACCAAGTTTCTCACCTCTGCCTGCAGCTCCTGCAAGTTGCGGGAGGCAATCGCTGCCAAATCCTCCGGGGTATCGTCGGGGAAGGTCAGGGCTATCGGCAGCTCGCCGGGCAGGTCATCTTCAAAGGCAATGTAGCCTGGGGGCACATCGGGTAGGGGATCGCGGGGCGTAAAGAAGCTGATGTTGGCATTGATGCGATCCACATCTCTGGGGCTGGTAGAGAGGGTTTGGAAGGGCACAGAATTGTTGCCGTAGAAGGTGCGGCTGTAGCGCAGGTCGATGGTATTCCAGTCGGCAGGTCTGAGGCTGAGGCGAGGGTTGAGGCTGACAGTAGACTCCTGGTCAGGAGTGGAGTAGAGGACTTGGGTGTAATCGATAGAACCCGGCATGAAGGTGATCCAGGGAGCCGGTTGAATATCGTTGAACTGAAGGCTGGAGCGCAGCTCGTAGCGATTGAAAAAGTGGAGGCCCGCCCCCACCTCCTGATCCGGCTGTTGCTCTTGAGTTAGGGTGAGGGCGCTGCTGAGAGCAATATCGGGCGTGATGCGAACGAGGTCGGGGTTAAAGGCCAGCTCGAAGTTGCGACGCGGCTCGTTGTCGCCATTGGAACTGCTGTAGGCGCGGTAGGCCAGGCGATAGGTACCTCCCCAGCCGGGTGGGGTCAGTTGAGTGCCCAGCGTCAACCGCGCATCGGCAAAGTCGGGGCCATCTTTGACGCTCACCCGCTGGTTGTAGTCCAAGCGTAGATCCGATTGCAGCCAATGCACGCCCCCGTAGCGCTGAGTGTGGCTGAGGGTGAGGGGGAAGCTGTAGATGCCCCGCTCCTGGGATCCGGTGCGGCTGATGTTGAGGGTGGTGGTGGAGAGATCCCCCTGAAAGGTGGCGTTGAGGCGGAGATCGGCGTTGTCGTTGCGTCCGCCGGCAGGACGGTAGGTGTTGTCCAGGTTGAGGTTGAGCTGCCCCCGCAGTTGGCCTTCCTGCCCAAAGAGGTTGGCAGCGTAAAAGTCGAAGTTGTGGTCGATGCGGAAACGGCTGGAGAAGCGCTGTTGGTCAGCTTCGGTAACCAAGTAAAACTGGGCTCGCCCGTAGTTGACACTGTCCGGGATGGGCAGGATGTAGTCGTGCAGGAAGCCGATGCCCAAGCCTTTTTTCTGCATGACATCCAGCCGCAGGCCGCCGAAGTTGTATTCGTCGAAGCGGTAGGCCCAACTGGATTTGACAAACACCCCCTCTGTCTCGCTGCGCCCCGGCAGCACCCACTGGTGATCCCGCAGGCTGTAGATGAACAGGGGGAAATAGGCAATCTGCAGGCCTGCCCGCAGATCCCCTGCTTCTGTGAGTTCGCCGCCGGCAAACACGCGGGCGTCGTAGACGATCACCCGGTCATCGGGAAACACCTCCACCCGATCCCCTTGCACGTAGTGGGTGATGGGTGGCTCTGGCGAGGTGGTGACGGTGGCTTTCTCGAAAAAGATCTGATCCCCCAAAATGGCGGTGGTCTCTTGGCTGCGCACAAAAACCTTGGTGCCCGGCTCCTCCCCCGGCAGAATGACCAGCGAGCTCTCAAATTGGGCGGTGCGACCGGGGATATCCAGATCCAAATTTCGCCCTTCGATTTGCCGGATCCCGCGCCCTTGGGGGCCAGGGGGCTGCTCCATGCGAAAAGGGCCCTCGCTGCGCAGGCGTCGCTCCCGCCGATAAAACAGCAGCCGGTCGCCGGTGATGCGGGTGCCGTCAGCCAGTTGGATCAAGGCGTTCCCCTCGGCAATGCCCAGGTCTTGTTCGGCGATGTAGCTGAGCACATCCCCACTCACGTTGATTTGATCCGGGTCAAGAGGAATTTGCCGCTGCGCGGTGGCCGAGAGCTGCTGGCGAATCTGGGATCCCTGGCTAACGTTCCCTGTCGCCGAGACGGCATCTGCCCCGGTGCCCAGATCCCGCAAAAGGGGGAACTGCTCCAGCAGTTGAGGAGCCAGGGGTGAGCCCGCAGTGGGGACAAAGGCTTCCCTGCCCCTTTGAGTGGCCATGGGGGATCCCGTCAGCCCCGACCCAGGGGTGGCCTCTGCCAACAGGACACCGCCCAAATCCAAGCTCCCACCGGCTTGGGAGATCAAGGGAGGAACCGTCGAAGCTGGGATCCGATTTAACCTTGCCTCTGAACCGGCTCCACCTTGCAGTTGGGCCGTAGCCCGGTTTTCGCCATTGGATTCCGATCGCGTTAGCGGGACGGAGTCCTTGGTGGGGCGCAGCCAGGGTTGCTCTTCCACCTGCAGGGCTTCAGCCTGAGAAGTCATGGGCTGGGAAAGCCGAAGGGAGTTCAGGCTGGGAACTGCCGCGGTGGGCGTCGCCAGTGAAGCGGGCTGGGGAGCCGGTGTTGCCTGGGCCTGCTGCGCCTGTCGCCGAGCATGGGCTGCTGCCCCTTCGGCCAACAGCCGTTGTAGCCGCTGTCGGTTCAGTTCTTCTGGCGTGAGGGGCTTTTCAGGAGAGTTGGCAGAGGGAGGAGAGACCGGGGCCGCAGGGGGTAGGGTTGCCGCAGTCAAGGCCGTAGCAGGCAGGGGAGAAGCAGCCGCCAGCGGGGAGGATTGCGCCTCAACCAGGGTAATGGGATCTCCATCGGTAGGAGCAATCGGTTCTGGGCTGGAAGCCCGGCGGGCCAGTTGCAGGCGCTGAGCAAGTGTTTGCGCTGACCGAAAGCGCTGGTAGCCCTCCAGAGAGAACTCCGTCCCGCCGACGCCAACAGTGGGCGGGGGATCCAACTGGGCGAAGACGGCCTCCCCCGTCCCCAACCACAGGGAGCCGCCCCAGCAAAGAGCCAACCACTTTGCCCAAGGGCTGAAGTCATGGGGGAAGTTGCAGGATTTCACCGTAAAAACCGCCACAGTAAAGAGAAGCCCACCCCACCGAAAATCATATTCGGCAACCAGGCAGCCAGCCAGGGATCGATATGCTCCACTCGACCCATCGCTCGTCCCAGGCTCATCAGTACATAGTAAATAAACACCAGAACAATCGCTAGCGCCACGCCGCCGTAGCGCCCCGTTCGCCGCACCGTTTGCAGGCCCAAGGGGGCAGCCACCAAGATGGCGAAAAAGCTGGCCAAAGGAATGGCGAACTTGAGGTGGTATTCCGTCAGGCAGCGAGCCACATCGGCAGAAGGACGTTGCTCCGCTCGATATCGCTGGCACTGCTCCCACAGCTCCCCCGCCCGTTGCTCTTGGGGCACCTTTTCCGCGTACACCAGGCCCACCAGTTTGTTGACGATGTTGAGCTGCATTTCTTCCACCTGGCCTTCATAGTAGGTGCGCCCCTGCTCGTCATAACGGCGGATCACCACATCTCGCAGTTGCCACGATTGGCCCACCTGCTGCGCGGTTTGAGCGGAGATCACCTGCGGATAGCGCAGGTGGCCGGTCTCAGCTTTGCGATCCAGGATCAACAAATCCTGCATCAAGCCGGTCTTCGGGTCAATCGATCCGACATGAAACCAGAGATCATCATCCACCCGCACGATCTCTTCTGGATTAAACAAAAGGGCATCCTGAGCCAAGATGAGGTTTTTATTCAGGGTTTTCACCTTTTGGTTGGTTTCCGGCACAATGACTTCATTGGTCAACAGCGCCAAGCCGCTGATCAGCAGGCCAATACAGAGCACGGGGATAAACACTTTGCGATAGGGGATCCCAGCAGCACGCAGGGCGGTGATCTCGCTGTCGGCTCCCATTTTGCCCAGGGTGAGCAAGGTGGCAAAGAGGCCGGCAATGGGAAAGGTGACCACCAAAATGGCGGGCAAATTGAGGAGGAGAATGTGCAAAATGGTCAGGGGAGGGGCGCCCTTTTTCACCAGCAGATCGGTGTAGATAAACAGCTGGTTGCCCAGCATCATCACCGTGCCCCCGGCCACCCCCAGAAAGAAGGGGCGGATCATCTCTTTGAAGAGATAAAACTCCAAAAAGGCAGCCCCCAATTTCAGGGATCCCCAAAAGCTGCCCGCTTGAGCAGGGGTTCTGCGCAGTTTGCCCTCGGCGAGTGGAGCCGTCATGACATCACCTCGGATCACAACCTCAGCCAAACCTGGACGATCAAAAACCACAGATGGCTCCCCGAGGGGGGATCCCATCAGAGGGCGTCGGTGATGCGAAACTGAAACATGCCCTGCTGTTGCCCGTCCCCTTCGACGGTGTATTCATCTTGTTTTATGTTCAGGGTAACCAGCTTGCCACTGAGGCGATTGGCGCCCCGGCACATCTGATCCAGCGCGTTGCGGCCCGGCAGAGCTTGGGTGCTCTCCCCGGGAAGGCGGCCGACCTCTCCCCGATCGCAGAGCACTACAGGAGCCTGTTCGGCGCTGATTTTGAAAATTTGTTCTCGGTCAAAGTAATCGGCGCGATCCCCTTCGATGGCGCGGTTGGCCTGCACAATAACCACATTGCCAAAGAAGCGGGCATCGCCGCTGGCTTGGTCGATCTCCACCCGGTCGGCGTAGATCACCGTCGGCTGATCCACATCGGCCTGGGTCTCCGGGTTTTGTAGCCGCCGCGCCAGCCACTCCCCCTCGATCTGCTCGATCACCACCTCTCCCCGCAGCTCCACTTTCTCAGGGGTGATGGTGGCCTGGTTGGCCTTGGCCCTACGTCCCCGCTGGATGAACTCGACGGCATCGCTAAACTCGGAAGTGCCGGTGCGGGAGTTGTAAACCAGGCGGGCAGCCCGCACTTCGGTTTCGGCTTGGCGCAGTTCTTCCGTCAGGGATCCCTCGCTGGGCGTGGGGGTAGAGGCAGCCATCTGCCGGTAGAGGACGTTGTCTTCAAAGAGGAAGATCTTGTCGCGGTGGTTGCCCTCCAGGCGGGCGGAGGTGAGCACCCGTCCGGGCTCTTCCAGGGTAACTCCTCCCGTCAACAGACTTTGGGATTCGCGGCGGCGGTAGGTGCCCTGGGCCGCCTGGATGATGGTTTCCCCCTGGCGAATCTCCAGGTTGCCTTCCCCTTGGGCAATTTGTGTGTTGCGGTCGTACGTGAGGCGGTCGGCAATGATGGTGACTTCTTGATCCTGTTGGTCTGGGGTCGCCTCCGGGCCGGGAGAGGCCTGGGCCAAGCGCAGATCGGCCAATAAGGGATCCCGGCTGCTGTCGCCGGCCACCTCTTGCAACACCACACCGCCGGAGAGAATGCTTTGGGCCTGTTGCCGCAGGTAGGTGCCCTGGGGAGCGCGAATTTCGATGCCACGTTCGCGAATGCGCAGGTTCCCTTTCCCCTGAGCCACTTGTTGGGTGCGGTCGTAGGTGATCTGGTCGGCGGTGATGGTGATGGAAGCGGGATCCGCTGCAGCACTGGCCACCCACTGGGAAGCGCTGGCGGGATCGGTCGGGGGGGCGGCTGCCGGGCTGTCGGTGCGCAGCACCACCAGCTTGCCCTGCTGAGCGCTGAGAAGGGCAAATTGAAAGTTAAACGAGCCAGAGCGGCCCTGCAACACCATTTCCCGGCCTTTGAGGGTGAACTCCGCCGGCACCTCGATGCGCTCTTCAGGGGTGACTCTCAGGGCGCTGGTCAAGAGCAGGCTGCCGTCGCCGCTCCTCACCTCCACCTCCTCATCCAAATACAGCTCATCGGCGGTGGCATTGTAGCGGGCTCGCTTGGCCCGCCAAGTCATCTGCTCGCTGCTATCAAAAAAGGGATCCGGCACCCCTTTTTGCCGGTCGGCACCTTCTCCGTAGAAGTAGCCGTGTGCCCCCTGTTCAAATACCTGTTGCCCAGCTGCCAGATCCACCTGCTCGGCAATCAACCGCCAACGCTGATGGCCTCCCCGACGACCCAAGATGTCTACCCTGCGGCTGACCGAGAGGGGCTGATCGGGGGAAGGAGACTCCACCTTCACTTCCTCGATGTCGATCGACAAGGCCCAGCCCACCAAAGCAGCCAAGATGCTGCTCCCCAACAGCGCCACTCCCAGGTTGGAATTGAAGAATCGCCGCATCCTGTTTTCGCTGCCGCCTCACCTCGACCCGAACTGACCACTCCCCTTGGAGCCAACGCTCTGAGCTAGCACTCTAGGCTGTAGCTTATCTCATTTTGCCGGCTGCACCGGGGGGATCCCGCGCACACCTAGCCTTAAGCCGACTTTTCAGCCTTCAGCCATAGCGGCTGAGGATGAACCCCAACCCCAGAAACAGCCCCAGCCAAAAATGGAGACTGACGGCGATGAACTTGGAGTGGCTAATCCGCTGCGGCTGGTCATGGTAAGCCCCCAGCAGGCGGGAAAGCCGCACTGCAAACGGGATCCCCGCCAAACTCAGCAGGGTCCAAGCTGGAAAGATCCCCAGCCCCACAAACAGCAGCATCAGGCCAAAAAGGCTGCCGCAGAGCCAGGGGATGAGGCGGGCCGAGCGCAAAGTCCCCAGGCGGGCCACCGGCGAGCGCTTGCCACAGGCTAAGTCATCCTGCACTTGATGGAAATGGGAACAAAACAAAATCAAGCTGGTCGCCATTCCCACCACCAGTGAGGCCGCTAACCCCGGCAGCGACCAGGTCTGGCTTTGGCTGTAGTGGGCGGCCAAAACCGCCAGCGGCCCAAAGCTGAAAAAGCAGAGGATCTCGCCCAGGCCCTGATAGCCCAGGCGCAGGGGCGGCCCCTGGTAGGCATAGCCCAGCCCGCAGGCCAGCAGCACCAACAGCAGCACCGTCGGATCCGATTGCCGCCAGCTCAGCCACAGGATCCCCAGCAGCCCCAGAGCCAAAAAGGCATTCCCCACCCAAAACACCCGCCCTGGCTTGCCCGTCAGGTTGACCAGCGAGTGGAGTTTGTTTTTGTCCACCCCTGTCTGGGCATCGAACACGTCGTTGCTGAGGTTGACCCAGGCCAAGATGCAGATGGCAGCTCCCCAAAACACCCCCAAAACCCCCAAATCCAGTACCCCTGACTGGGCGTAGGCAATGGCGGATCCCACCCAGATGGGCATGATCGCCACACTGTACATGGGGGGCTTAAGGGCAGCCATCCACAATTGCCGGCGGGAGGGGTCACTCCATGCGGCCTCTGCTGCTGGCTGCACTTGGCTGACATCTGGATGCATGCGAATTCTCCTTGGGGAGCAAGCCTGCTCTGGGGCCCGTCTCTGGATCTGTCTACAACCATCTGCTCTGTAGGGTAGAGCGCCTGAGAAAGCATCCCCCAGGATGCTAAGAAACTTTGCAGTCCGTGAAGAAGCTCCTCAGATCTGGCCCCCAAAAGCCCGGGCTGCCGGCTCTTCTCCTAATCTCTTATCCTAAAGTCATCTCCTGCCGGTCTCCATCGACAGGTGTCCTGTTTTCGGCCAAGGTGGGATCGTTCTCTTTGCTCTTTCGCATGACCTCTTCTCTTTCCCCTCGGAATGCCCACGGTACGCTTGAGTGCCTGGAGTGGCCGAGAGCATGGCCGCCGACTCGCACTTCTACCTGGACGGACGAGGTGAGGGATCGGCGCCACTGGGATCCCTTCCTAACCGCCTGCCAACAGATGGCGCGGGCGCGGGGCGTGCCCCAAATCCTCAGCTTGTCCCAGCCCATCCCAGAGCTGGATCCGCTGGCGGTGCTGGCCCAGAAGCTGGGTTCTCTCCCCACGAACCGATTCCCGAGCTACTGTTATCTCTCCCACAAGGCCCGCGGGGAAAGGGTGCGGGTGCTGGGGTGGGGATCCCTGCGGCAGGTTGATCTCGCGGGAGAAGGGGGCTTGCGGGCGGCACGGAGCTTTGTAGAAGAGCTGCAGCCCCACGTCCATGCCGCTTGCATTGGCAGAACGGAGCCCTCGGAAGTGGGAAGATTCCCAGACAGCCGGCAGGAACGCCCCCTGTGTTTCTGTCGCCTTGGTTTCAGCCCCAGGAGTGATGGGGGGGCGGCGCTGGTGCTGCCACGTTGGCAACTGTTGCAGGTACCAGGCTCCTGGAGATCTCTGGCGGTGGCGCGGCTCAATCTGGAAATCGACCCCGAGAGCGACCTAGCGGCTTTGGCCGGGCAGATCACCGCCTTTTTTGCCCAAATGGAGCGCCTTTCTCGATCCCCCTTGCCCTCGTGGGAATTGCAAGCTCCTGTGCCAGTGAACTTGGAGGAAACCCCCCTCTTGGCGCGCATCCAAAAAGCCCTGCAGGTGATTCAGGCGGGATCCCTGGAGAAAGTGGTGCTGGCCGAAGCCGTGGATCTGCACTTGCCTGTCCCGCCGTCAATCCCGTCCCTGCTGGCCTACCTGGAAAAAGATCATCCCGATTGCAGCATCTTTGCCTTTGCCGCTGGCGTCAGCGGGCCGAAGTCCTTGGAGGCAGATGCTCGGGGGAATTTGCCGGCCAGTCCTCTCCCTCTGACCCAAGAGGGGATCTCTCCCCAGGTTTTCTTGGGGGCCACCCCGGAGCGCTTGCTTTCCGTGTGGCAAGGCCGGGTGCAGATCGATGCCTTAGCCGGCTCCGCCGCCCGCGGCGCCACCCCTGTCCAGGATCGCCAGTTGGCCGAGGAGCTGCTCCGCAGCCCCAAAGACCGCCGCGAACACCAGTGGGTGGTGCGCTCGATCCGGGAGGCTCTGAGTCGGTTGGGAATGGATCCCTGCATTTCCCCGCAACCGCGGCTGCTCCGTTTGGCCAACATCCAGCATCTGCAAACCTTGATCGAGGCGGAGCTCCCCGCCGATGTACATCTGTTCGATCTGCTGGCCCAGCTCCACCCGACGGCAGCGGTGGGAGGGTATCCCCAACAGGCGGCGCTGCAGTGGCTAGAGCGGTTGGAACCCTTTGATCGCTCCAGCTATGCCGCTCCCTTGGGCTGGGTAGACTTACAGGGCAATGGCGAGTTTGTGGTGGGGATCCGCTCCGCCCTAATTCGGGGGAATTGGGCCCGCTTGTATGCCGGTGCCGGGATTGTGGCCGACTCCAACCCAGAGCAAGAGCTGGCCGAGATTCGTCTGAAGTTGCGCTCTCTGGTGCAGGCTCTGGCCTTGCGACCTGCAGCTCCTCCGCTCCCCAGCCTCTGAAGAGAGGGGATCAGGAAGATGTTTCTGCCGCCGCTGCGGGAGGTGGATACGAACCCCTCCACGAACAGCTACAGTGAGAAAGCCGGTCTTTGATTAGCCTCGGTGTCCTCTGCGGCATGGCGACCCTGAATCCCACCCATCCCCCTCGTATAGCCGGATCCCGCGCGCAAGTGGGGCTTTGGCCCGGCCTGATCCAGCACTATCGGGAATGGCTCCCCGTCAGCGCCAGCACACCTGTGGTCACGCTACATGAGGGCAACACGCCTCTGGTGCCTTCCCCGGCTTTGAGCCAACGGCTGGGGCGAGACTGTCAAGTTTACCTGAAGTTGGAGGGCCTCAACCCCACCGGTAGTTTCAAGGATCGGGGTATGACGATGGCCGTGTCCAAGGCCAAAGAGGCAGGGGCAGAGGCGATCATCTGCGCCAGCACCGGCAACACCTCGGCGGCGGCTGCTGCCTTTGCGGCCAAAGGAGGTCTGCGGGCCTATGTGCTGATCCCCGATGGCTACGTGGCCAAAGGCAAACTGGCCCAAACCCTGATGTACGGGGCGGAGATCATCGCCGTTCAAGGCAACTTCGACCAAGCGCTGGCTATGGTGCGGCAGCTGGCGGAAACCTACCCGGTGGCCCTGGTGAACTCGGTCAACCGCTTCCGCTTGGAAGGGCAGAAAACCGCCGCCTTCGAGGTGGTGGATGCTTTGGGGGATGCCCCCGATTGGCTCTGTATTCCGGTGGGCAACGCGGGCAACATCACGGCTTATTGGATGGGGTTTTGCCAGTACCGCCAGCAGGGCAAGGCTACCCGTCGCCCTCGTCTCTACGGCTTCGAGGCTGCCGGTGCTGCCCCCATGGTGTTGAACCGGGTGGTGGAACACCCAGAGACGGTGGCCACGGCCATTCGCATCGGCAATCCTGCCAGTTGGGTGAAGGCCAAGGCGGCAGTGCAGGTGAGCGGCGGTCAGGTGGATAGCGTCACCGACGAGGAGATTCTGGCAGCCTATCGTCTCCTGGCATCCGAAGAAGGGATCTTTTGCGAGCCGGCCAGCGCGGCCTCGGTGGCAGGATTGCTGAAATGGCGAGAGCAGGTGCCTGCTGGAGCACAGGTGGTGTGCGTGCTGACGGGCAATGGCCTTAAGGATCCGGACACGGCCAGCCACCAGGGATCCGCTCCTATCCACACCGGCGTTGTCCCTGAGCTGTCCGCTGTTGCTCGTCTGATGGGTTTCTAGCAGAAACCGCCCGCTGGTTAGGGTCAGGCGTTCCCCTTGGGCGGCGCTCCGTCGCCTATCGGGCATCGCCATCTGGCAAGCGGCATTCCTCTCTCGGCCATACGCTACAGCCCCAGCTCAAAGCCCGCATTGGGCGGAAAGGGCTGTGTCGAGAAATTCCCGGATCAGGGGCAGCACCTGTTCCCCATGCAAGGCAGGGATGGCGTGGCCGGCTTCGGCTAGGATCTTGAGCTGAGCCCCAGGGATCCCTTCGGCATAGGTTTGGCAGTGCCAGAGGGGAATGGTGTCGTCCTGTTCGGCGGCGATCACCAGGGTGGGGGCCTGAATGTAGTTGAGATAACGTTCAACCGTATCGACGGCAGCTTGTGGGCGCAGACGTTGTCGGAGAAATTGCCGAGCGACCGGCTGCTGACGCAGGGATCCCCGCAACCACAAGAGCTGGGCCAGCTTGTCTTCCCAATGCCACCAGCGGGCCAGCGGAGCGATCGCCCGCAACAGCCAATCCACCCAAGCGCTTTCCCAGAGCAAGGGCCGCAAATGGTTGTAGCGTCTCACAAAGCTGTCGTCGCGGATCCCGGCAGGAGCCAACAAAACCAACCCCCGCAGCGGATACCGCACGGCGTAAGCTGCCGCCACCCATCCCCCAAAGGAATGGCCCACCAAAACCGGAGCAGCTAGGCCCAGCCTTTGGACAAATCCGCGCACAAACTCTACTTCTGCAGCGATGTCGTAGTGCAAGGCCGGTTGGCCGGACTGCCCGAACCCCAGTAAATCCAAGGCAATGCAGCGATATTCGTCTCCCAACCCTTGCATCAGCGGCCACCAGTTGGCGTGAGTGGCCATAAAGCCATGCAGAAACAGCAGTGGGATCCCTTTTCCCCAGTCTCGATAGGCAGCCCAGCAGGACTCTGCCCCTGCGATGTTCAACCCTTCCAATTTCACCCTGTGCAGCGGGATCTCTTGAACGCGGGCTTGTAACTCTGCCAAGCGCTGCGCCAAAGGCAGCCGTTCCAACAGCGTTTGCCTGGTCATCGGCTTGGGGTCAGTAGACACAGACAGATTCAGCAGATGCAGTTTCTTCCGGAGCAGCATTGGCTACAGCGAATGCACCTATACGGAAATATCTCTCGTATCTCTTTGAACAGAGATCCTGCTCAATCCACCGGAATCTACCTGGGATCCCATCAACTCGGAAAAGGCCGTAACGCATCGCAACTTAGCCGATCAACTGCAAATGGGGCGGGGGAGTTTTCAGCCAGTCTTGGCGGGTCAGCAGCCCTTGGAGGAAGCGGGTGGCTGCCTGCGATTGATAGCGCTCCGGGTTAAAAGCCAGCCAGAGGGTACGCCGTATCTGTAGCCCTTCCACCGCCAGCTTCCGGAACCGCCCCTGTTCCACATCGGATCCCACTGCCACCATGGACAGAAAGGCCACCCCCAACCCCGCCTGGACGGCATTTTTGATCGCCTCAATCGAGCTGAGTTCCAGCCGCACGTTCAATTGGGCCGGGTTAATGCCGTAGCGATTCAGTACCCGATCGATGGTTTGCCGAGTGGAAGACTGGGGATCCAAGGTGATGAAGGGCAAAGCCAGCAGATCCACAAGAGCCGGAGAGTCGATGGCACACCCGGGAGCACCGACCAACACATATTCATCTTCCGCCAGAGCCATCACCTTCAAGTGCCGCTGCAGCTCAAAGGGGATCTCCCCGCCAACAATGGCCACGTCCAACTGGCCGTCCACCAATTTCTGGGCAATTCGCCGCGTGGATTGCACCAAGAGCTGTACGGAAATTTGTGGATAGCGGCGGTGATATTGGGCGATCAAAGAAGGCATGACATAGGTGCCCACCGTTTGGCTGGCCCCCAAAACCAGATGCCCCCCCTCCATTTCTTGCAAATCCGCCAGCGCCTCGATGGTTTCACGGCACAGCTTGAGGATGCGCTCGCTGTACTGCAGCAGCACTTTCCCGGCATCCGTCAACTCCACCTTGCGCCCACTGCGGTCGAACAGCACCACTCCCAACTGTCGCTCCAAGTTCTGCACTTGCAAGCTGACGGCAGGCTGGGAGACAAACAGGCTATCGGCAGCACGGCGAAAACTACCCTGCTGGGCAATTGCCCGCACGATGAGGAGCTGATCTAGAGTAAACGGCAACTCATCCGCCATAGGGAACTGATACATTTACACTGAACACTGCTGAACATCACTGTTCAACTATGCAGCGATAGCATTCTGTTTGTTTCCATTCGCGTTAGCGGGACGGAGTCCAAACAGAATGGCG
>NZ_JBSSBO010000036.1:0-31451 GCF_054058915.1 Thermostichus sp. MS-CIW-41 | reverse complement strand
ACCAGCCTAGAGGTTCGGGCCTGTTTTGTTCTCTGGTAGAGCAGAGCAGGCTCAGGGCTACTGAAAGCCCGCTCCGTACCGCTTAGCGGTCGGAGTCGGGTAGTTTACAGGTTTAGGCGTATCGACAGGGGCCATCCCCTGTGACAGGATGCGAACAGGATATCGAGGCCGATATTCTCCTGGACTCTGTTTAGCCTTTCTCTGGGCTTGTTGCCTGTGTAGTCTGTCTGTACTCTATCTTTTTCTTGGATGGTCTCATGAGCGATAACTTGTATTCCTGGTTTCCCCGGGCCTTGGTGATTGGCGCTGCGGTTGTGGGGTTGTCGAGCTTGCCTGCAAGGGCTCAGCAAATTACGGATCCCAGCCCAGCTCAAGCGGCCACCAATGTTGAACCTACCTCGCCAATCTCGGCTTCTTTTCGCAGCCAAGATGGAGTCAGCGTGCGTCCGGAAACGGTGAGGGTTTTCCTGGATGGCCAAGACGTCACTTCCCAGTCGGTGATTACCCGCGATTTCTTCACCTATCGCCCTGCCCAACCTCTGCCGCCGGGGCGCCGGGAAGTTCTGCTGGAGTTCACCAATACCCAGGGGGTGACCCGCCGCGTGACCTGGAGCTTCACCGTGGGTAGCCCTGTCCGCGCTTCCATCGACCTGGTGGATCACAATGCCGGCAGTCGCCCCTTGGCAGCGGGAGAAATCCTGTTGGTCACCGTCAAAGGTACCCCTTCCAGCCGGGTAACGGTTTACCTCATCCAGGATGGACGGCAAGTGCAAACCTTGCCGGCTCAGGAAGTTTCCAGCGGCACCTATGTAGTGAACGCCCTAATCGAGGCGAAAGATACCACCCGGGAAGGGATCGTCGTCGCCCGCCTGGAAAATGGTGGCCAAGTGCGCTTCATGACCGCCGAACAACCGGCCCGCCTGATCGAAGGGGCCACCGGGGGCATCCAGCGGCTGACCACCCAAGAGGTTTCCGCTACAGTCAGCGCCCCCAGCCCCCTCTTGCCTCAAATCACCAACCTGCAGGATGGGGATCGGGTTTCCGGTTCTTCGTTTACGCTGCAGGGCACTACAGCTCCCAATGCTTCGGTGCGGGTGAATGTAACGGCTTCGACCTCTCTGGGGGGCATCATCAGCGCCCAACAGACCGTGACCAACCAAACGGTGCAGGCAGATGCCCAGGGCCGTTTCACCATCACCGTTCGGCCTCCCATTCCGGCCTCTGGCACGGTGTATCAGGTGAATCTCACGGCCACTTCCGGCAACCAAACCAGCCCAACGGTAACCCTGCGCCTTACCCAGCAGTAGGGGTTCAAGGGATCCCAATCCATCCCGATAGCCTTCCCCCCACCCATCAAGGGATCTGGGCAGCCTTCCATGTCCAGCAGTTCAGACTTCCCTCTCTCCCCTGGGAGAAGGGCTGGGGGTGAAGGCTCTATCATCTTCAATTCCCAGGGATCCCTTGCCGGCTTGTAGGGGAGTTTTGGATAGAGGAGACTGCATTTGCCAGCGCCACAGGATCCCGGCCATGATCAAGGTGGGCAAAACGATCATCCCGACCACCACTGGCATTTGCTCCGGCAAGGCCAAGTAAGGGCCACCATACTTGATGGCTGTGCTGATCCCGGCGGCAGCCAGCATCAACTTCAGGGCAAACCAGACTGTTTTTTGATTCATGACTTATGGTCACTAAATTCACGATGGGCTGGGGTTGCTGACCATGGCAGTGAGAATGCCGGCAATGGTTTCCAGCTCCTCAGGTACCCGATACAGCGTTAAGTCTTGTTTGATCACCTGCTGATGGGCAAGAATTTGTCCGAACTGCCAGATAGACCCCATCGTCACTGCACCGTAGATCTGAGCCTGCTGCTCCACCTGCGCCAGGGCAATCATTTCTACAGCCATTTGCACAAAGGCCCGCGTTAGATCGTCCTTTTTGGCTTCAACCACCAGCAGGATGTTCTTCCCTCGCAACAGATAATCGAGGCTGCCCTTCAACCAATTGTTGACCATCAGGGGATACTCCAGCCGCAAAGGAACTCGACAATGGAGAGCCACTTCGGTCAGCACAGGAGCCACCAGCAATTCCCGCCGCGCTGTTTCGCTGGTGAGGCTAACCAAAGGTAACAATTGTCGGATCCGATCTTTCAGAACTGGGGTTTGAGGTGGAGCAGGGGCAACAGGCCATGTCCACTCCCCAATTTCCAGTTGATAGCCAAACTGAGCCAAGATTTCATCCGGCTCGTAGGGCATCTCAAAATAAGAGCGAAAAGTATAGGATTCGTCTTCTTTAAGAATGGAGATGTTCAGCATCGGGTTCAGGAGAAGCCACGCTCAGTCCGGCACAGCTAGGGCTGCTTCAATCCGCTCTTTCAGGGTGGTCACCACTTGTTCAATGGGAATTTCCGTGGCTTGGCCGCTGGCCCGCTCGGTGAGTTCCACCTTGCCCTGTTTGAGGCTGCGCCCTGTGGTGATGCGGTAAGGGATCCCGATCAGATCCGCATCTTTGAACTTGACGCCGGCCCGCTCGTCCCGGTCATCCCAGAGGGTCTCGATGCCGGCAGTAGCGAGATCCTGCACCAGTTTCTCTGCCACGCTCATCTGCTCGGGGTCGGAGATGTTGGGCACCACCACCACTACGTGATAAGGGGCAATGGCCACGGGCCAGATGATGCCATTGGCATCGTGGGACTGTTCCACCGCCGCCTGGGCCAAGCGGGATACCCCAATGCCATAACAGCCCATCCACAGGGGCTGCTCGGATCCCTGCTCGTCGGTAAAAGTGGCCCGCATCGGCAGCGAGAACTTGAGGCCTAGCTGAAAGATATGGCCGATCTCGATGCCACGGGCCGTTTCCAGGATCTGGTCGGGGTTGAGCAAACACCGATCCCCCGCTTGCGCTTTGCGCACATCCACCACTTCCGGCAGGGGATATTGCTCGCCCCAGTTGGCCCCCACCACGTGCTGCCCCACGTGGTTGCTGCCGGTCACGAAGTTCTGCAGCAGAGCTGCCGTCTGGTCGGCCAAGCGCAGGATCTGGGGGGCAAGGTTTTTCTGCCGGCCCAGACAGCTATCCGGCAAATCAGGAGCGATGTAGCCCACCGGGATGGGATCCCCCTGCCAACTGTTCTGGATCTCGGCATCGGCCAAGGCGAGCTTGAGCAATTTGCTGGCTTGGTAGCGCTCTGCCAGGCGGCTGAGGTGGTTGGCCAGTTTGACCTCATTGACTTCTTGATCCCCGCGGATGCTGAGCAGCACTGCCACCCGCAGGCCGTTGTCGTAAAGGGCTTGGTAGAGGACGTTTTTAACGATCAGGGTAGAGGAGATTTTTAGGAAAGCGGCCAGCTTCTCGATGGTTTCGGTTCCCGGCGTATCCAGAACCTGGAAGGCGGTGTAGGGAGACTCTGCCGCTGGCGGCGGGATGGAGACGGCCTTCTCCACATTGGCAGCATAGGAGCCATCGGGCGTGTAGAGGATCTCATCTTCTCCGGCAGAGGCCAGCACCATAAACTCCTGCGAGGCCGCCGATGGACCCCCGATCGCCCCGGCATCAGCATCCACCACGCGAAACTCCAGCCCACAGCGCCTGAGGATGCGGCTATAGGCTCGGTACATATCCTGGTAGGTCTGGCGCAGGCTTTCCTCGTTGGCGTGGAAGGAGTAGGCGTCTTTCATGATGAATTCCCGCCCTCGCATTAGGCCAAAGCGGGGTCGAATCTCATCCCGGAACTTGGTCTGGATCTGGTAGAGCGTCTGCGGCAACTGGCGATAGGAGCGGATGAGATCCCGGGCCAGCAAGGTGATCACCTCCTCATGGGTGGGGCCTAGGGCCTGCTCACGTCCCTGGCGATCCTTAAGGGCAAACATGATCCCTTCCGCCTGGGTGTACACCTCCCAGCGGCCCGACTCCCGCCAGATCTCTGCCGGCTGCAGCTGGGGCAAAAGACACTCCTGAGCGCCGATGGCGTTCATCTCCTCCCGGATAATCTCCGAGATCTTTTGCAGCACCCGCCAGAGGAGCGGCAGATAGGTGTAGATCCCTGGGGAGAGCCGCCGGATAAAGCAGCCCCGCAGCAGCAATTTGTGGCTGGGCAACTCGGCCTCGACGGGATCCTCCCGCAGCGTTACAAACAGCATCTGGCTCAGTCTCTGGCTTTGTTGCATCCCTTCCCTCCCTCTGAGGACTCCTCCCGCTCGCACGATCAGCTCAAACTTTCCCGCCCTGTTTGGGATCCCCTGCCCGAGAACGCAGGCCGACCTAGAGTCGCTTGGGGTGAAGCTAGGCGGGAGTGAGCGTCCGCCGCTTGGTGACCATCTGGTACACCTCGATGATGTCGCCTTCCTGCCAGGATTGGAACTTGTCGATGCCGATCCCACACTCGAAGCCCGCAGCCACTTCCCGCACATCGTCCTTGAAGCGCTTCAGGGAGTCTAGACGTCCCTCGTAAACTACCTCACCTCTGCGGCGAACTCGCACCAGAGCATTGCGCTGCACCTTGCCCGAGAGCACATAGCTGCCGGCAACCGCACCGCGCCCGATGGGGATCACCATGCGCACCTCCGCCTGACCCAGCGGCTCCTCTACTTCTTCCGGCTCCAGCAGGCCCTCCATGGCCGCCCGCAGATCGTCCAGCAGGTTGTAGATGATGTCGTACTCCCGCACGTCCACGCCCTTGTCATCGGCAGCCTGGCGGGCGCCGGGGGCCAGGGTGGTGTTGAAACCGAGGATGATGGCGTCGCTGGCCGCAGCCAAATCCACATCGGTTTCCGTGATCTCGCCAGGGGCCGCCAGCAGAACCCGCAACTGGACTTCCTCTTGGGGCAAATCCCGCAGCGCTGTCTGAATGGCTTCGGCGGATCCCTGGACATCCGTCTTGATGATCAAGTTCAACTCCTTGAGCTGGCCTTCTTGGGCTTTGGCGGAAACGCTACCCAAGCTCACGCGACGAGACAGCAGCGCCTGTTGCAGACGGGTTTGCCGCAGCGCTTCTGCCCGCTCTTGGGCAATGCGACGGGCTTCTTTTTCGTCAGTGTAAACCTGGAACTCATCGCCGGCTGCCGGGACTTCATCCAGGCCTAGCAGTTGTACCGCCGAAGAGGGCCCGGCTTCTTGCAACCGCTGGCCGCGATCGTCCATCATCGCCTTGACCCGACCCAGAACGGCCCCGGCCACCAGGGTGTCTCCGACCCGCAGAGTGCCATTTTGCACCAAGAGGGTAGCCACCGGCCCGCGAGCTTTGTCCAGGTGGGCCTCGATCACCGTGCCGCGAGCGGGACGATTGGGGTTGGCCTGCAGCTCCGCCACATCGGCCACCAATAGGATCATCTCCAGCAGAGCATCCAGGTTACGGCGGGTGAGAGCGCTCACCTCCACCATGGGCGTGTCGCCACCCCACTCCTCTGGCAATAGGCCGTGCTCCGCCAACTGCTGCTTGATGCGCTCTGGCTGGCTGCCGGGCTTGTCGATCTTGTTGATGGCCACGATGATCGGCACCTGAGCCGCCCGCGCATGGCTGATCGCTTCCAGAGTTTGCGGTTGTACCCCATCGTCGGCGGCCACCACCAAAACCGCAATGTCGGTGACGCGGGCTCCTCGGGCACGCATGGCGGTAAAAGCCTGGTGGCCGGGAGTATCCAGGAAAACGATGCGCCGCTTCTGGCCTTCGAAGTTCACATCCACATGGTAGGCACCGATGCGCTGGGTGATCCCGCCAGCCTCTCCCTGCGCCACTTTGGTGTCGCGGATGGCATCGAGGAGGGTGGTTTTGCCGTGATCCACATGGCCCATGATGGTCACCACCGGCGGACGCGAGACCAGATGGTCGATGTCCTCCACATCCAGCATTTCGGTTTTTTTGGCCTCGGGTTCTGCCTTGGGTCGGCGAATCTCATAGCCCAACTCTTTGGCCACCAACTCGGCCAGCGACTCATCCAAGACCTGGTTGATGGTCACCATCACCCCCTTGAAAAAGAGGGTTTTGATGATCTCAGTTTCGGCCACGCGCAGGCGATGGGCCAATTCCTGAACGGTGAGGCTGCCATCCAAGAGCAACACCTTCTCTTCGGGCAAGGGCTCTGTCCCGCTAGCGCGATCGGCAGCACCAGCCTCAGCGGAGGTGGGTTGCTGCTGCAAACGGGCAGCAGGGCGGGGGCGGGCAGGGGGAGCAGCCGTTGCCGCGGGTGGGCGATAGGAAGGAGGCTTGGCGGTGGGGCGAGCCAAGGGCTTGAGGGCGTTCAGCTCAGCCTGCTTGACCGCTGAAATGATGGTCATGGGATCCAAATCCAAACCATCTCCATCTCCTTCCCCCCGTCTCCGACTGCGTTTGCGTTTGGCTTGGACGCGGGCAGCCCGCCGACTGAGAGCTTGTAGCTCGTCGTCCTCTTCTTCTTCCGTTTTGCGCTTGACCTTGGGTGGGGTAGGTCTTACGGGAGCCTCCGCCAACACTGGGCTGGGACGTTCCCCAGGGATTCTTTCTGGCAAGGGAGAGGCAGCATCTGGGTCAGGGGGAGCCGGCTTGGCCACAGGACGGGTAGGGGGCCCCACCAATTCCATCCGCCGCTGCGGACGAGGAGCTTCACCGACTTTGCTGCTGCTGACACTGTCTTCTTTGGTTGCCGGGGAGCGCGTGCCAGGGCGAACGGGTGCGCTCACCAGTTGTGGACGGGGGCGCTGCGCAGGTGGAGGAGAAGGAGCTTTTTCTTCCGCAGGCTGAGGAACGCGGGCGTGGCTGGGGGATGGTGCTTCTGAGGGGCTGGGGCGACTGGGCTCGGGAGCTTTTTGCGGCGGTTCAGGCCGCTCTGCCGGCGGTTTTGTCCCGGAGGTAGCTCGTTGAGGGGGCGAGAGTACAATTGGGCGCTTGGCCACAGGACTGGGCTCCGAGCCGCTGGCTTTGGCCGCGGCAGACTCAGAGGGAGTGGGAGGGGTTGCCGGTTGAGAAACAGTCTCCGGCTTTTGGGTGGCCTCAGACGAGCGGACAAGAGGGGTAACCTGCCGCCGCGGTGGGCCTATGAGCTGAGCACCACCAGCCGATCCCTTTTCGGGGGAGACTCGCTCAGGTCGAGACAGCGAGGTCTTGGCAGCCGGCAGAGTTTCAGCCGTCTTGGCTTCGCCAACTGGAGCTGGCTGCTGAGCAGGCGCGGGCCGACGAATGCCGACGATCGCGCTGGCGGTGCCGGGAACTTTCTGCTGAGGGCGCTCACCGACTTTGGCTTCAGCAGGAGGCTCCGGCGGCAGGCTTTCAGATGGGGGTTTGGGCCGGGGTCGAGGAGGTTTCACAATGTGGGGGGCGCCCAGCTTGCTGCGCACCAACTCAGCTTGCTCCGGAGAAATGGTGCTGCTGTGGGTTTTGAAAGGGATCCCCAGTTGCTCACAAACCTCCAGCACATCCCGACTGTCACGCCCCATCTCACGGGCAATATCATAAATTCGAACTTTATCGGTCATTCGTCTGCTAGCCTCTGCTCCTTTACTTCTCGTCAGTTTTACTATCCAAACTCAATGGGAACCAAGTTATTGGGTTGAGCCGAACCTTTCGGGCTTGCGGGGGCTTCCTCCGGCGCATCGAGAACAGCTCGGCAATCCTCCGGGGATCCGGCCTGAAGGGAACCCAGGTCTGAAGCTGCTCTGGCAACATCCACAGGGGACATCCAGTAAAGCAACCGAGGAAGAACGAGCAAATGTCAACAGCGCCTCCAGAATAACCTCTCTGCAGCTCCTCCAGCCTGACCTCAGTTTTCCGGCCAACTCCCATTCTGACAGTTGAGAGGGGCTGTCGTGTAGTTCGCAACCTGATGAACCTAAAAGGGCGTTTAAATATCTTACCTATGTTTGGGAATACCTCTAAGGCTCAGGCTTTTGGAGGAGATGTCCCTGGGAATCTTGCTCAAGAGAATCCAGCAGCCGTTGGAACAACGAGTCAGGCACAGGTGCCTTGAGGGCTCGGTTTATCTGTTGCTTGCGCCGGGCTGCTTGCAGACATTCCAGCCGCCGACAGACATAGGCAGAGCGCCCCATACCCCCGCCCAAAAGCACTTGGTGGGAATCAAATTGTCTGACCAGCCGCCACAGTTGTGAGCGAGGAAACAACTGGCGACACCCTACACAACGACGCAGCGGATCGGCACCCGGCAAGAGACTCTATCCTGCTGGTACACTACAAGCAAGCCCTATCTAGCCTACTCCAAATCCAGCGCCCGCGATCGCAGAAACTCAAAGAAATACTCCACCAACTGGGGATCCCGCCACCCTCTGGCTGTTTCTTCCCGCAAGATGCTTATGGCCTCTTGAACGGTGAACGCTCGCTTGTAAGGTCGCTCTGAGGTGAGGGCGTCGTAGATGTCGATGATCTGAAAGATGCGGGCCACCAGGGGGATCTCTTCCCCCTTGAGGCCGTCGGGATAACCGCTGCCATCCCAACGCTCGTGGTGGTGGCGGATGAGGGGCAACACCTCTTTCATGGTGCGCAGTGGGCGGCAGATTTGCTCCCCGATCAAGACATGGGATTTCATCACCTCCCACTCTTCCGGCGTATGCTTGCCTGTTTTACCCAAAATGGCATCGGGTATGCCCACTTTGCCGATGTCGTGCAGGTAACCTCCCCACATCAGCACCTTGATCAGGGGACGGGGCAGATGCAAAAACTCGCCGAAGCTCTTGGCCATTTGTGCCAGGCGCTCACAGTGATCCCCGGTGGTGGGATCCCGGCTTTCCACACTGCGGGCAATGGCGAACAGAACCTGAGCAGCATGATCCAAGTCTTCATTGAGGTGCTTTTGGCGAACGAGGGAACGCACCCGCGCCAACAATTCCGACTCGTCAAAGGGCTTGCTCAAGAAATCATCTGCCCCAGCTTCAATACCGCGCACGCGATTTTTGCGATCGCTGGCCGCTGTAACCAATACCACCGGGATCAAGCGTGTCTCATCATTCACTTTGATGCGTCGACAGACCTCGAACCCATCTAACCCCGGCATCATGACATCCAGCAAGATCAGATCCGGCTGGAAGGTTTTCAACATTTGCAGGGCTTGATTGCCGCTTTCGGCCTCGCTGACCCGATAGCCAATGCTCTGCAGCAGATCCCCCAGCAGCAGGCGGCTGTTGGGCTGATCATCGACGATCAAAAGATGACCGATCTCTGTCTCATCCGCCTCATCCGCAGAAGGTGTGACAGGGATCCCAACTGTCACGGGCATCTTGGGCATCTCGAGTTTGGCGAGTTGGGCACAGGAAAAGCTGGTCACTGCAGGATCCCAGTAGCAACACCTCTACGGTAATCCCATCAGAGAAAAAAGAGCATCAGGCTTTACACTGAGCTGCTCCGGGAAAGGGAAGGGTTTTCTGATACATTTACGCTGAACACTGCTGAACATCACTGTTCAACTATGCAGCGATAGCATTCTGTTTGTTTCCAAACAGAATGGCGGTATCCCGCAAAGCTTTGAGTAGAATACCCAAAGCGCAGTTTCCGTGTCGTCTTACTACCAATTTTCTGCTTTGCTTTGGCTACCATGTTGGCAGACTCGAAAGTAAACAGAAAGATCAACTGGTAGTAATCCGTACTGAACATATTATACACTATTTTCAGTATAGTTGAGCTTATTATTGACTAGAGTCATGCTCCCATCAACCCAGGGCTTTGTGAGCAATTGTACAAAGCCTAGATATCCTGGCAGCCTCCTTCTGTTTAGTCTGATACAGATGCTCCGGAGAGTGGATGCCCCAGTCAACTCCCCAGGCTCCTACGTCAGCTTGCCAGTTGAGTGTCGGGCCCGGTATTTGGCCCCCGGAGTACCGGAGAGTGCTGGGTTCTCTATGAATGCAAAATGAATGCAAAGGCCGAGAATTACGGCCCATCAAGAAATTAAGGGGCACAGCAGCAACACTTCTCTGGGAGAGGGGCTGGGGCTGATGGTCTGTTGAGAACGGGCTTGGAGTGGATGCACCTGAACTGGATGGATCCAATCCTAACTTGGGACTCTCGAATCGATTACTTGTTGAGAAAGTCCCCCAGATTGAGGATGGTGTTTTGCTCGCTGACGATGGCTTGGATGTCGTCGGGCAAGTTGCGGACATACTCGAGCTGGATGACGTTCGGGTTGCTGCGCAGCGCTTCCCCTTTGAGGGCGATGGCTTGGGCCTCACCGCTGGCTTTGACAATCATTCGTTGTTTGATGAGTTGAGCCTGCTCTACGCGAAACACTTCTCTTTGCTTCTCTTGCTCGGCAATTTGTTTGGCTTCGATGGCCGACTGAAACTCTTTGGAAAATTCCACATTGCGCAAGAGCAAGCTCTGCAGCACCAGCCCTTCTGGCTGCATTAGGCGAGAGAGCTCAGCGGCAATTTGTTCTTGGATTTCAGCTCGTTGCTCAGAATAAACGCCAATGGCCGAATAGCGGGCGATAACATTGCGCACCACGGCTTGGGAGGCGGGGCGAATAATTTTGTTCAGGTAATCGGGGCCTACATTGCGATGGATTTCGGGAACCCGGTCCGGATCCAGGCGATAGCGCACCGAAACATCCAGATCCACCCGTTGCCCATCGGCAGTGAGAGCGGTGAGGGTATCGTCGGCTTTGACGCTGCGCTCTTCACTTCGGCTGGTCATGTTGTAGGTTTGGGTGCGCACATCGTAAAGGGTGGGGAACTGCAGCACCGGAATCAGCAGATGGATCCCCTCGCGGCGGGGAGTCATTTCCACTCCCGTGAGGCGGTTGAAGATGACGGCTTCGTAGCCGGGTTGGACAACCAGCAGACAACGGGGCAGGAGGGTCAGCAGCGCCAAAAGCAGGCCCAGCAGAGGCAGAAAGCGCGAAGTCTTGCGGTCAAGACTAAATGGTCTAGGGCGTCGCATGCGCATGGGCAAGGGCTCCGGGATCCAAGAGCTTTTTTATCTTAAGGGGTGTGCTGGCTAGCTCAGCACCCAGCGCTGCAGGGCAATGCCCAGCAGCAGGCCAAGGCCGCCGAAGCGTACCACCTGCCAAAAGGTAGCGGGGACAGGATTAAACACCTCTAGCACATAAGCCTGCAGGCGTTGCTCCAGTTGACTGGCTTCAGCTTGGATTTCGGCCCATTGTTCAGGGGAAAGCTGGGCTATGCGCTCCAATTCTCTGAGGTCGGCAAGACGAGCCTGGAGACTCTGGAGTTTTTCCTGCAGAGCCTCGAGAGGATCAAAGGGATCGGGATTGGCCGTCACGGCTGGGCTTTTGTGGGGGGGTAGGCTTGGGGAGAACGGGATCCGGCAAATCCGGTTTGGATCTCGTTGAAGGGTTTGGCTTTGATCACCCCTGGGGGAACGGGATCCAACTTGAAGAGGGCGCGAATAGCGTTTTCCACCTCGGTGATGGGGCGGTTGCCGACGGATTGATAGACGATATTTCCCTCTGGGTCGAAGAGGAGGGTTTGAGGCACTTGTCCGGTGTAGTATTGGCCGCGCTCGTCGCCGGGCAGGAGGGAATCGACGGAATAGGGGATGAAATAGACCCCCAGCCCGTAGCGAACCTGCAGGTTGGCAATGGTGGCGGCGTATTTTTTGCAATCGCTACTGTCATCGATGTAATACACGAGGAGGGCCGGGATCCCTTGCTCTTTCGCCTGCTTCAAGGAAACGCGGGGGGGGATCATGCCGCCATTGGCCCCGTAGAGGGCAAAGATGTTGCCATCGTAACGGTCGTCGTTGAGCAGGGCGCTGGCGGGAGGGGAAAACCAACCTGTCAAAGCGATGAGCAGAGCCACCAGGAAGATACGAAGCAACAGCATGATCTCATCCTCTTCTGAGAAGGGATCCTCGGCGATCCATCTTTAGAAGTAGGGAACACCCTCATTGTGCCATCTGGCGCTGACGCTGCCCCGTTGCCGTTCAACACTGACGCAACCAAGAGCAGCTACAGCCTCAAGCAGCAAAATGAATGCGCAGGTAGTCTTCTTCCATCTTGGCGCGGGCCGGGGTCATGGCCGCTAAAGTCTGGGGCAGAACCAAGTTGCGGCGGTGGTTGCCGATGCGGATGTTCAGCTCATCCCCGGTTTTGGTCAATTCCACCTGCTCTTTCGGGATCCCGGGCAAGTAAAGATCCAGCCGGTACTGGCCGTTGTCGGTTACCACATTCAGGGTTTGCTCGGCATAGAGCACGTCCGCCGGGTTGCGATCCCCCCAGAGGTCTTTTTTCAGGCGGGCTAGGGCGTCCCATCCCACCAACTCCTCGGAGTACAGCGGGATCTCGAAGACCGGCAGGGGGGCAAAGTTTTCGTGGATTTCCTGGCGATATTTCTGTTGGGCTGCCTTCCAGGCGGCAAAGTAGGGATCCACCACTCCATCGGGCAAGATGCGGTTGGCAATCACCAAATCGGTGGCCACCCCGTAAAGGCTGAGGTAGGCGTGGGCCCGCAGCGATTCTTTGATCACCATCTTTTCCGGGTTGGTGACCAGCCGCACGGAGGTGATGCGGTTGTTGGTGAGGATGCGCTCCAGCCGCTCAATCTTCTGATAGAACTCATAAGGAGCATCCAGCACCTGGTCATTCGGCAGCGGGATCCCGGTCAGCCCCTTCACAATCGGCTCGGCAATAGGACGCAGCATTTGCGCCAGCCCCTGCAGGGGTTTGTAGAACCTGCGCATGTACCAGCCCGAAACATCCGGCAGGCTCAAGAGGCGCAGGGCCGTGCCTGTAGGGGCCGAGTCGATGATCAACACATCGAACTTGCCTTCGTCGTAATGGCGATTCACCCGCACTAGGGCAAAGATCTCATCCATCCCTGGCAAAATCGCCAGCTCCTGTGCCTGCACCCCATCTAGCCCTCGCGCCTGCAACACCTGGGTAATGTAGGTTTTGACGGATCCCCAATTCAGCTCCAGTTCGTTGAGGGCGTCCAGCTCCGCCCCCCAAAGGTTAGGTTTGACCTCGACCGGCTCATGGCCCAAGGGCTGATCGAAGCTATCGGCCAAAGAGTGGGCCGGATCTGTGCTCAGCACCAAAGTTTTCAGGCCAATCTCGGCACAACGCCAGCCGGTCGCCGCCGCCATCGAGGTTTTGCCGACTCCACCCTTGCCGGTCATGAGGATGATGCGTTGCATGAGAGTGCCATTTACATTCTTTTACATCCCTAGCCTAACCGATTTGCTGTGCTCTTCGAGAGGCAGCCAAGGGGCTGAGGTGCAGCCAGCGGGTAAACTATTCATTTGATTACCAAATGATTGCCAAAAAGCTGATGGCAATCATGGCCAAGAAGTCAAGCCTGTTGCAGGCATGTGGGAGGTATGTGATGATCTGTCGCTGGCGGAGTGTGTTGCTGGTTGCCATCCTGACATTGGGGCTGTGGCTGGGATCCCTTTCTGTGCAAGCGGCTGCTGGCCTGCCCCGAGAGCTGCAACAACTGGAGCAACAGGTAGAGCGGCTGCAAAGCCTGGTGGAGGCGGAGGACTGGTTGGAGATCCGCTTCTACATCCACGGGCCGATGGGACTCACTCGTAAGACCTTGACCGGCCTGGCGGCTACCCTGCCAGATAAACAAAAGCGGGAAGTGCTGCGCCTGGCTAAGGAGATGGGCCGCAGCTTAGAACAACTAGACTTTGCCGCCAAAGCCTATGACCAACCCGAGGTGGAGGCAGCCCAGGCCAAGGTGAGAAAGACCTTGCAGGCGCTGGAGGCTGTGTTTTCCTAGTGAGGATCCCTTCTCTCTTTGGCGACTTTGGCGATATGGTGGTTTCAAGTTAGGGTGAGACGCCTAGGCCACTGATCGCGCCAGCGGGACGGAGTCCTTGAAAAGCCTTCTGGCCCTGCGCATTCAAGGTTTTGGGTGCAGATGCAGGGCCCTAGTTTGAATCGAAAACGCAGTCATTTCAATTAGTGTAGTCATTTTTTAAACAGGTAATGAAACATTTCTGTCGCATTGGTCTCTAACTCCCTTCTCCCTCTGGGAGAGGAGCTGGGGGTGGTCGCGGCAGCGGCGCGGAGCGTTTGGGGAGTGTCTCAATCTAGTTTGAAATGACTGTAATTTACAAACAGGCTGTAACGGCTGCTACTTACAGCGGATGTTGCATCAGCCAGAAGCCGGCGAAAGACTGGGCCCTGAGATCGGTTTGAATGGCAAGAAAGTGGAGCCCCTGGGCCTGCTGCTGGCGCTGGGCAAAGACTTCTGCCTCTGTTCGCAGTGTTTCATCTCTCAATTGTGCAAACAGATAACAATCGTTGAGGCCCGCCTCGAGCAGTAGCCGTCCGTCTGCCACACTCAAGTAGGCGGGTTCCATACCGCTCATCCAGGCTGCCATCGGCAAAGCCCGCTGCGAGGTAATCACCAAGCCGGGAATGAGGGTGCTCCGCACCACTGGTGCCAATGTGTCGGGCGTCAAAGTGTCCCAGGCAACCGGAAAAAGCTCGCCAAATTCTATCGGCCAGGCGTCGGCTTCCCGCAGATCCTCAGCTCGCAAGGTCACGAAGGCCCAGCGTTCTCCCTGCAACTTGTCCGGCAGACGGATGGGATCCGGCGGATCCGGATCCACAGGAGGTTCGGGGCTGTAGGTAAACTGAGTCTCTTGAGGGTAAACCTGCTCTGCCCGTTCTCGCATCCAAGCTTTGAGGGTGTAAACGCGACGACTGGGCAGCATCGGGATCCCAACCGCATCGCAGGCCCGTTGCAGGATGGAACTCATGCGGGCTCGAAACACACGAATGGCCGAGGGAGGCTGGGGAGCCGCTTCGAGGTAGCTCCGCAACTGTCGTGCCACCCAGGTGCTATTCACCTCTTGGTTACTGCAATACTGCGCTTGGCGAAACCGGCCGGTGGGATCGCATACTAACAGCTCCCAAACCCTTCGGTTCTGCTCATCCCGCAGGGGGACGGCGTTGAAATCCATCTGCCAGATAGGGCCGCGCGCAGGGCCAGAACGCAGGGGTTGAGTGGCCAAAGGTTCCTCCTGTTTGCACTACATGCCACTTGAGCGGGCCGGGGATCGTTCGCGCGAGCGGTGGGAAGCACTGTCCCCGACCAAGGCCAATTCCCGCTCCCCGAAAATGGCGGAAGCGTTGCGGTAGTACTTAAACTCCAGCAGGTTATGGAAGGGATCCTGCAAAAAGAAGGTGCCATGCTCCAAGGGGGTGCCAACAAAGCGCCAGCGCGGCTCTTGATAAAAGGGCAAGGCCCGCGCCAAGGCACGGTCGGCCAGCGCCTGCCAATCCCCTTGGGTAGGGAAGATCAGGCCAAAATGACGAGGGTAGATGCCCCGCTGGGGCGTCAGCTCTTCGTGGGTGAGGTGGGCCACCAGTTGATGGCCGTACAGGTTAAAAATAACGGCAGCAGAGGTTTCTCGACCGATCTCACAGCCCAAGCCATCGCCGTAGTAGGCCTTGGCCAAGGCAATATCGGCAACTGGAAAGGCCAGATGAAAGCGGATGGGTTCCATAACGTCGCTCCTAAAAAGCCACCAAAAGTGCCCCACCAGCCAACATCAGAGCCAGCACCCCGAGCTGTGGGGCTTTTCCCCGGCTAATGGGATCCCCGCTCTTTTCAAGGTAGGCGATCTTAGAGCTGCTGCAAGGTGGGATCCCTTCCCGAGCCCGAGATAGACTATACGCCTTTGCGCAGGAGTGCCAGCTGCTCGGATGCTATAACACTAGCTGGGGTGTTACCCCCGTGGCCCAGTCTGCAACAGACAACTCGGTGTGTTGAGAGCGTTGAAGAAAGGAAAGGGCAATCTTGGCTATGACCAGCATCTGGATTGAGCAGCGCCGCCGCGAGGATGAATCTCGCAACTTTTTTTGGATGGTGGCGCTGTCGCTGCTGCTGCACGTGCTGGTGCTGCTGGGATTGCTCCACTTGGGGCGGCTTTGGCTCACTCGCGAGCCAGAACAAGAAGCCATTGAGTTTATCCTTCTGGATCCAGAAGATCTGCAGCCCCCAGAGGAAGCAGATCTGGTTTCAGAAGTTGATTCCCGCGATGGGGGTGAGCGGGTAGAAGTCCCTCCGTCTCAAGGCAGTCCACCTCAATCTCAGGCCGCCCCTCCCCAGGAGGCCCCTCCGCCGCCGCCGCCAAGACCCCAACCGCCGCCACCCCAGCAGCCTGCCCCTGTTCCACCACCACCTGCCCCGGCTGCAGTTGCCCTGGCAACCCCAACTCCAACCCCTCCACCCAAGCCCACGCCTACCCCAACCCCCGCTCCCCCTCAGCCCACCGCGACCCCGACTGCGGCACCGCCCCCTCCCACGCCTGTCCCCAGACCTACTCCGACCCAAACTCCACCGCCTGTGGCGGCTGCTCCCTCCCCAAGGCCCACTCCCCCGCCAACTGCGGAGCCCTTGCCCATACAGCCAAGCGAGCGGGTTTCGGATCCCAGCCAATTGGCTCCCGTTCCGCCCGCTCCGCAACCGGTGACAGAGGTTCTTCCCGCCCAGCGGCCCTCTGACTCTTCCCAGTTGGGGCCTCCGGTCAGTGCCTCTGCTCCCAGCAATGGAGCCGGGATCCAGGGCAGTGGAGCTAGTGGATTGGCCAACCCCACCCAATCGGCTCCCAATCCCCCCAGTGTGGCAGCGCGGGCCGATGTGGATTGGGGCCCCTGGCTGGCCGCTTTGCAGCGGAAAGTGGAGCAAAATTGGATCCCTGGGCAGACCGGTACCTCGCGCCGCACAGTGGTGATCTTTACGGTGGGTCGAGCTGGCGATCTGCAGAGCATTCGCCTGGGGCGCACGTCCGGCAGCCAACAAACAGACGATGCAGCGCTGACAGCTATCCAGAGGGCAGCTCCCTTCCTGCCGCTGCCTGAGGCTTACGAGGGCAACTCGGTGACGATTAATTTCACCTTTGATATCAACGTGCTGGGCCAGTTGACTGTAGGGGGATCCGCCAAGTAAACTACCCGACCCTGACTGCTTCGCGGTACAGAGTAGGCTTTTAGTAGCCCTGCAGTTAGTAAACTAACCACGGACCTTTGGGATGGTTTACGACACCCCCAATCGACCGTTACCAGTGCCTTAAACAACCGTTTCTGGTGTCCGCAGTATTACTATTATATCACAAGGCAAGTGAAGTTGTGTATTCCTCCCGATACTGACTTAATCTGCGCTGGTGCTGCTTTAACCTCCTTTCGCTGCGTCTGAGAAACTTTGGACACTCTACAGAGTTGCCGTTCTGGTCGGTGTAGAAAGCCTTCCAGCCCAAGTCAATGCCAATAACATTGCCTGTGTATTCTCCCTGCTCCTTGCGCTCCACATCCAAGCAGAACTGGGCATAGTACCCATCTGCCCTGCGTATCACCCGCACCCGATTGATTTTGGAGTTTAGCTAGCTCGCCGGGAAGCCCCGCACTCTCTGCAACAGTAGGAGGGTCGGGATGAAAAGCGGATATATTCTGTACTATAATCAACATGGTTGTACAAAACGGCGTTGCCGGAATCTGGTGCAACTACGCGGTGGGACATCCCGTGTCTGCGCGTGGAGGGTTCTTGCAGTAGCTCCCCGATGAAGCGCGAAGCCCACGCTGTACCTGTAGGGTCAGTGATGGGAGTATGTCACGATATGGTGTCTTGCCTCACCATTGCAGTACAAGGCAAATGTTCCTGCGTTGAAGCCGTCGGTGAACGTGATGGACATGCCGTCAGGAGACAGCTTCCAGCCGGACAGCTTGTACTCGACCGACCGACAGTTCTTCTTGAACTGCGGATAGCCTTTCCTTGGCTCTTTGTTCTTGCAACGGCGGTAGAAGTTGGAGAGGGCAGACCAAGCTCTTTCGGCACTAGCTTGACGGGCGGCAGAGTTGAGCTGGCGGGCGAAGGGGAACTCTTTGGCCAAGTCCTTGCAGAGGGAATACAGAACCGCTTTGGTCGCGCCCCGGTTATCCATCCAGTACCGTAGACACTTGTTTTGCACAAACTGCGCAGTGCGAATGGCTTCATCCAGAGCTTGGTACTGCTCTGCTGTGCCGTTGAGCAGCTTGGCTTCTCTGACCAACATATTGCTATTTTAAAGTGCTACGCACCGCTACCGCGAACAGCGTTCCTGAAGGGATAAAACGGTCTGCGCCTTACATCCCTGCCCTCAAGAGCAGGGCTTTACGGCGTTTTTTCGGTAAAACCGCAGGGATCCCTACAGGTTGCCAACGCAGCTTAGGGTGTGGAGAAGACCCAGGGTACCAGCTCCCACCGTCGTCGATGGACAGGATCCCCAAAATGCGCGACGGTGAGTTTATTCTGGTCGTTACGCTGGACGCCAAAGGGATCCCTGATGAGTTCAACCCCGCTGCAGCGCACCCCCTTGTTCCCCCTTCATCAAGCTTTGGGGGCGCGATTTGTCTCTTTTGCCGGCTGGGAAATGCCGCTGCAGTATCGGGGAGTGATAGCAGAACATCGGGCAGTGCGGGAGAGGGTGGGGACATTCGACATTTCCCACATGGGCAAGTTCACCCTCTGGGGGCCGGAGCTGGGATCCCACCTCAGCCGTCTGGTTCCCAGCGATCTGAGCGCCGTTCCTGTGGGATCCGGTCGCTACACCGTCCTGCTCAATCCACTGGGGGGCATTTTGGATGATGTCATCTTCTACCGGCATCCACCGGAGGGTGAGCTGGAGCACTGGAGCGTGATCGTCAATGCAGCTACCCGGCAGAAGGATTGGGATTGGCTCAACCACCACTTCCAAGGGATCCCCGGAGTCAACCTTCAGGATCACTCCGACACTCGGGTCTTGTTGGCGGTGCAGGGGCCGGCAGCCGAACAGGTTCTCCAGCCCTTTTTGGAGGGATCCCTGAAGGCTTTGCGCCGGTTTCAGCACGGTCAGTTTGCCGGAGCGGCGGGAGCCTTGGGAGAGTCTATCTTCGTGGCCCGCACCGGCTACACCGGAGAAGATGGCTTTGAAGTCATGCTCAGCCCCGAAGATGGCATCCGCCTTTGGGAGCAACTGATTCAGGCCGGCGTACAACCCTGTGGGCTGGGCTGCCGCGATACCCTGCGCCTGGAGGCTGCCTTCCATCTTTACGGGCAGGACATGGACGAGAGCACCACTCCCTTAGAAGCCGGCTTGGGCTGGTTGGTGAACAACCCAGGGGACTACATCGGCAAGCCCGCCATCGAAAGCCAACGGCAGCAAGGGATCCCTCGCCACCTGGTGGGGTTTCGCATGCTGCATCCGGCCATCCCCCGCAGCGGCTATGCCATCTACGCTCCCAACTCCCCTGAGCCGATCGGACGGGTAACCAGCGGCACCCATTCTCCCAGTTTGGGCTACGGCATCGGCTTGGGCTATGTCGCTCCGGCTTGGGCCAAGGTGGGATCCCGGCTGGAAATTGAAATTCGGGGGCAGCGCCAGCCTGCCGAAGTGGTGAAAAAACCTTTCTACAGTGCTGCGCACCGCTGACGCAAACGGTTACAGGTTCCCGTTAACCCAGGGTTTGGCAGCTTTGGGCGTGGAGTATTCCTGTTGCAGCCGCCGCAATTTCCGCAAGGCCCGCCGCTCAATTTGTCGGACTCGCTCTCGCGAAAGGCCGATGTGCTCCCCAATTTCCCGCAGCGTTAGGCCCCTCGATCCATCCAGCCCATAGCGAGCCACGATCACCTGTCGTTCTCGTTCACTCAGTTGGCCCACCAGCGCGCGGACTTCCTCTCGACGGGCAAGCTGGGTTAGGTGTTCAACAGGGTCGTTGTCTTCATCTGGGATGAAGTGCTGCAGCTCGGTGCCGTCTTCATCCCCTACCCCCACATTCAAGGAACGCATCTCTGCCATGTGGCGGGTGATCAGCTCCCGGTAGTTATCGCCAATATCCAGAGAATCAAAAACTTCTTCCGCTTGGGGACGGGATCCCCTTTCGGCAGATAACTCGCGGTAGCGCCGCTTCACCTGGGAGACCTTTTCGTACATGTGGGCCGGCAGACGGATCATCCGCCCCTTGTTTTGGATGCCCCGGTTCACGCTTTGCCGGATCCACCAAGTGGCATAGGTGGAGAACTTGTAGCCACGGGTGGGATCGAACTTTTCCACGGCGCGGGTGAGGCCGATGGTGCCTTCCTGAATCAGATCCAGAAACGGCAAGCCTCGATTGCGATAGCGCTTGGCAATCGACACCACCAAGCGGAGGTTACACTCCACCATTCGTTTCTTGGCTGCTTCCCCCTGCCGCAGGATCTGCTGCAGCTCTGCTAAAGGGATCCCCAGCCGCTGGCTCCAACCTTCCACCGACTCGTGGGGCTGCCGTTGCTCCAAGAGCGTCACCATCCGCTGCACCTGGTGAGCCAGGCGGAGCTCTTCTTCAGCGGTGAGCAACGAGTAGCGGCCAATCGTCTTTAAGAAACGCCCCACCGCATCTTGCAAGTCAAGACTTTCTGACATATCAAACCCCACACCATAAATTCATGTCCTGTCAGAATCTCTACTTCTCCTGTTGTTGCATCAAGCCGTCTTCCTGTGTGTGAAGCTGACCTTTCTGCAAACAGCACCTTATTCATACCAGCACAAAAGACTTTTCGTAAAGGCTTTGACTCTAAAAACTTGAGCCAGAATCGAGTGCTTGACTCACTAAATTTATTGAGTCTAGCTCACTAGACTCTATTAGGAGCGTCTAGCTGCCCATTTTGTTGATTAAAAACTCTACTAAAAGGGTGGCCGAGAAATTAACCATTTCATAAGCCTGGATTTAAGGCTTAGGAAAGTTACGAAAGATTGTTCTAAACAATCAACAAGTTTTTGATGCCAAATCAGATTGCTCATAAGCTAAGAAAGCAAATTTTTTTCACTCATTTTGTTAGAACTAGAAATGGATATTTCTGTTTGCAGAACTATCGGAAGGGCTTGCTCGGCAGGGAATAGAAAGGTTCATCAGCAGGTTTTTGGAATGCCTTGAGGTGAATTTGGCACGTCATCGCCGACAACCTCAGCCGGAAACAGATGAGGACGGATCCCTGTGGGACGGGTTTTTGCTTCTGCCTCTAAACCTAGTGGAAGTTATCGCCAATACTCGACTTTGGACACTAGATGCAGATCTAAGATTTCTGTATCACCGAACACGCTAGGCGCGGATGCCTCAGCCTTGGTGCTCCGTACCGCTATCGCGAATGCCGCAGCGCGCGCCTACATAAGAAGGCAGGTCAGGCCAGCCCAGCGACCCTCCAGGCCCAGGTGTGTTGCACTCCTGCGGGAGAAAGGGGGAGCTGCGTTCCGCTCGCTCGACCCACCGCAGGATGGTTTACATTTCTTCCACCACCCCAAGGGCGCTTTATAGTGAGGATCCGGTCTCCATCGGTCAAAGGATTGGAAGGGCCATGTCTCACTTCACCACCCTGCAAGTGCAAATCAAAGACGCCGATCTCCTGGAAGAGACCCTGAAGGAATTGGGCTACGCCGTGCAGCGGGATACCAGCCTGCGGGGCTATCTCTGGAACCGCACCCGTGCCGACTTGGTGATCCGTCAGAAAAATGGCTTCGACATCGGGTTTCGCCGCAACGGGGATCACTACGAGCTGGTGGCCGATCTGTGGGGGGCGGGCATCGATCCCAAGACCTTCCTGGAGCCGATTTTGCAGCGCTACGCCCACAAAAGTTTGCTGCGCTCAGCCCGTGAGCAGGGCTATACCATCGAGGCCGAAGAAGTGCTGGAGGATGGCACCATCCGCGTGGTGGTGGGGCGTTGGCTATAAGCCAGGTTCATCGGGATCTGCCCATGGTAGGTAAGCCTCAGCCGGCTGTCAGAACTGGCCAGGGATCCCGGCCCCAACCTTGGGATCTGGTGTTGGGGGGGCAAACGGCAACCGGGAGCGCCCCGGCCCATGCCTTGGTGTTGGGAGGTATCGAGGGGGCGCGGAGACGACTCACCCACAGCGATGAAGCCGTGCGCTTGGCCACCCTGCCCCAGTTGCTGCAGTACGGGTCGGCGGGCCTGGCCGAACTCATTGAAGCCCTCGCCGGCAATAGCTCTTGGGCAGTCCGCTTGGCAGCTTGGCGGCTGTTGTCTCAGCTTGGCCAGCCGGAGGCAGAACGGGCCTGTCGCACCTACAGCCCTTTTCGCCCGGTGGGGGGAGCGCAAGGGGTGATCGTGGCCTATCGGCGTGGGGAGCGGAACTTTGCCTACGCCGACCTGGAGGGAGCCGACCTTCAAGAAGCACGGCTGGGGGGGATCAACCTGTGGGAGGCCAACCTGAGGCGGGCCAACTTGCGCTTTTGCAACTTCAACGGCGCCCGGCTGCGGCAAACGGATTTGCGCCAAGCGGATTTGCAAGGGGCCAAGCTGAGCGGAGCCGACTTACAGGGAGCCGACCTGCGGGGATCCGACCTCAGAGGGGCCAAGGTCAGCGGCACCAGCCTGCGGGGATCCCAGCTTTCGGAAGAGACCCACCTAGAAGAACGGGTGCGCCACATCTGGCAGTTGCAGAACTGGGGGGGACAGGGACAGGATTTCTCCGGCCAAGACCTGAGCAAAGCCGATCTGCGGGAACTGGTGCTCTGTCAGATCCGGCTGAGGGGAGCGGATCTGAACCGGGCGGATCTGCGTGGATCCAACCTAGAGGGAGCAGATTTGGGGGGAGCCAACCTACAGCGAGCGGACTTGCGGGGGGCCAAGCTGTCCAATGCCGACCTGGAAGGGGCCAATCTCAGCGGCGCCGAGCTGCGCCAGGCCCAGTTGCAGGGGGCTAACCTGCGGCGGGCCGATGTCAGCGGGGCCAACCTAACCCAAGCCAACCTGGAAGGAGCTCAGATCGAAGGGTTAAAGCACAGCGGATCCCGGATTGCCGGCCTGATCTTTCCCGACGGCACCCCGATCAAGCCCTGGTGGTGGTAACAGGTGCCTACCGCTCACCCAATGAGCCAAATCCAAAGGAATCCCAAGATCCCCCGGCAATTGGGCAAACCCGGATCACCATAGGAGTAGAGATATCTATGGGGTACAGCTATGGTTCTGGCAGAACAGCTCTCGACAAAACCGCTCACCGCCGACGAGCTGCGCAAAATGGATGCCTACTGGCGGGCCGCCAACTATCTGTCGGTCGGGCAAATCTATTTGATGGACAACCCGCTGCTGCGAGAACCCCTAAAACTGGAACATGTGAAGCCACGCCTGCTGGGGCACTGGGGCACCACACCCGGGTTGAACTTCATCTACGTGCATCTCAACCGCATCATCAAACGGGAAAACCTCAACATCCTCTACATCACCGGCCCCGGCCACGGTGGCCCTGCTCTGGTGGCCAACACCTACTTGGAAGGCACCTACAGCGAGGTGTATCCCAACATCGGCCAAGACGCCGAAGGCATGCGCAAGCTCTTCAAGCAATTCTCCTTCCCCGGCGGCGTGCCCAGCCACGTGGCTCCGGAAACCCCTGGCTCCATCCACGAGGGGGGAGAACTGGGCTATGCCCTGGCCCATGCCTTTGGGGCTGCCTTTGATAACCCCGATCTGCTGGTGGCCTGTGTGGTGGGGGATGGAGAGGCGGAAACTGGGCCCTTGGCCGCTTCCTGGCATTCCAACAAGTTCCTCAACCCCATCCACGACGGAGCAGTGCTGCCGATTCTGCACCTGAACGGCTACAAGATCGCCAATCCCACCGTTTTGGCCCGCCTCAGCCGTGACGAGCTGCAAAATCTGTTTGTGGGCTACGGCTACAAACCCTACTTCGTAGAAGGCTGCGAGCCGGCAGAGATGCACCAGTTGATGGCCGCCACTTTGGACACGGTGATCCACGAGATCCAAGAAATCCAGCAGCATGCCCGCAGCAAAGGGGATCCCACTCGTCCCCAGTGGCCGATGATCATCCTGCGCACCCCCAAAGGCTGGACCGGCCCCAAAGAGGTGGACGGCAAAAAGGTGGAAGATTTCTGGCGCTCCCACCAAGTGCCTCTGGCGGATCTGGCCAAAAAACCGGAGCACCTCAAGGCTCTGGAGGACTGGATGCGCAGCTACAAGCCGGAAGAACTCTTCGATGAAAATGGCCGTCTGCTGCCGGAGCTGCAAGAGCTGGCCCCCAAAGGGGAAAAACGCATGGGGGCTTTGCCCCACGCCAACGGCGGCCTGCTGACGCGGGAGCTGAAAATGCCGGATTTCCGTCGCTACGCCGTGCCTGTCCCCCGCCCCGGCACCACCGAAGCCGAAGCCACCCGAGTTCTGGGGCAATTTCTGCGGGATGTGATGAAGCTCAACCCCCACAACTTCCGCCTCTTTGGCCCCGATGAAACCGCTTCCAACCGCTTGGATGCTGTGTTTGAGGCCAGCGACCGCACCTGGGTAGCTCCCATCTACGATTGCGACGAGCACCTCTCCCCAGATGGACGGGTGATGGAGATCCTCAGCGAGCACGTCTGTCAGGGCTGGCTAGAAGGCTACCTGTTGACCGGGCGACACGGGTTCTTCTCCTGTTACGAAGCCTTCATCCACCTGGTGGACTCCATGTTCAACCAACACGCCAAATGGTTGAAAACCACCCGGCACATTCCTTGGCGGCGGCCCATTCCTTCCCTCAACTACCTGCTGACTTCCCATGTGTGGCGGCAGGATCACAACGGCTTCAGCCACCAGGATCCCGGCTTTTTGGATCACGTGGTCAACAAAAAGGCCGAAATCATCCGCGTCTACCTGCCCCCGGATACCAATACTTTGCTCTCGGTGGCCGACCACTGTCTGCGCAGTCGCCACTACGTGAACGTGATCGTGGCAGGCAAACAGCCGGCCCTGCAGTACCTGGACATGGATGCGGCCATCAAACACTGCACCCAGGGCTTGGGCATCTGGGAATGGGCCAGCAATGATCAGGGTTCAGAGCCGGATGTGGTGATGGCCTGCTGTGGCGATGTGCCGACGATGGAAACCCTGGCGGCGGTGGACTTCCTACGGCAGCACCTGCCGGACATCAAGATCCGGGTGGTGAACGTGGTGAACCTAATGAAGCTGCAGCCGCCCAGCGAACACCCCCACGGCATTAGCGACAAGGAGTTTGTCAGTATCTTCACCCCCGACAAGCCCATCGTGTTTGCCTTCCACGGCTATCCCTGGCTGATTCACCGCCTCACCTACCGCCGCCCCAACCACCACAACTTGCACGTGCGCGGCTACAAGGAGGAAGGCACCACCACCACCCCCTTCGACATGTGCGTTCTCAACCAGGTGGATCGCTTTAACTTGGCCAACGACGTCTTGGAGCGGGTGGATCGCTTCAAGTACCGGCGGGATCACGTCCAGCAGCTTATCCGGGACAAGCTGGTGGAGCACAAACACTACATCCGCGAGCATGGAGAAGATCTGCCGGAGGTGCGCAACTGGAAGTGGCCCTATTGAAGGGATCCCCACTCAACTAACTTTCGCCTCTGAGCTCTGGCAGGATAGAGTTTTCTTGGGCTCTGCCTGCCGGAGTTTTCTGAAGTCTAGAGGTTGAGGGTGTGAGGGGTTCAGAAAGGGTGGATGCGGATACACTTCCCGATCTGGAGGTGGAAGAAACGGAGTGGGGCGGGATGGCGCTCTCGCTGGGGCTGGGTTTGGCCCTCTCGACCCTTGTGATCGGGATCCGCCCCCAGGTGGTCGTTCCTTTTGGATTGAGCGCGTTGGGTTCGGCCCTGCTGGGATCCCTGCTCATCCCCGGGTTGCGGCGCTGGAAGGCGGGGCAAGTGATCCGCCAGGAGGGGCCCCAATCCCACCAGAAAAAAGCAGGCACACCCACCATGGGCGGGATCAGCTTTTTGCCCGTGGGGCTACTGGTGGCCGGGATCTGGAAAGGCCTACGGCCCGCTTACGCGAGCGGCTGGGATCCCCATTGGCTGGCCGTCGCGCTGCTCACGCTGGCCTACAGCTTTGTCGGCTGGCTGGACGATTGGCTGGTGATCCGACAGCAATCCAACAAGGGGTTGTCTCCCCAACACAAGCTGTTGCTCCAGGTGGGAGTTGCCCTTGGGTTTTGTGTCTACCTGGCCTGGCAGGGGATCCCGACCAGTCTGACCTTGCCGGGGATAGGCACCCTCTCTCTGGGCTGGCTGTTCTGGCCCTTGGCCCTGTTTGTGTTGGTGGGCACCAATAATGCCGTAAACCTCACCGATGGTATGGACGGCTTGGCGGCAGGGGTGGTGGCCATCCTGCTGATTGGGCTGGGGCTCCTTCACAGGGATCCAGAGCTATCGGTGTTGGCCTTCACCCTGAGCGGTGCCTGCTTGGGGTTCCTGGTTCACAACCACCACCGGGCGCGGCTGTTCATGGGCGATACCGGATCCCTGGGGTTGGGGGGCGCTCTGGCCGGGTTGGCGCTGCTGGGGGATCAGCTCTGGGCCTTGGCCCTGATGGGGGGAGTGCTGGTGGCAGAGGCGCTGTCGGTGATGCTGCAGGTGGGCTACTTCCAATACACCAAACGCAAAACCGGCACAGGCAGACGGCTGTTGCGCATGTCGCCCTTGCACCACCATCTGGAGCTGGGGGGCTGGTCGGAGGTGCAGGTGGTGGGATCCCTCTATGGGATAACGGCGCTGCTGGTGGGGCTGGGCTGGGCCTGGTGGCACTGGACCGGAATGTGAGTTCGAGCTGGGGATCCACCGGGATTCCAATGGGGGCCTGACCTCAAACGGGTTGTTCGGCGTGGGAAATGGCCACCGGCAGATCGGCCCCCACCCGCTAAGTCCCGGGATCCCTTCTGTTGTGAGGAAAACGCAAAGATTACTGACCGATGTTTGTTCCCTGTCAAATTTCCAACTGAATCTTTTACATTCACCGTTGCAGATCGGGGATCGCTGTAACGTATGGATATGAACTTAAGTTAACATTGCCTTCCCCTGTAACCCAGTTGGAGGCCTCTAAAAGGAGTGTAATCTCATGATGCCGAGTGGCTCCAAAAATTCCGATAGGCCAGCGGCACAGTCAGGGCACAGCGATTTGGTCTCCGACCCGCCGATGCAAGCGGCTCCTTCTCCGGCAGGTGCTGCTGAGCTTTCCTCTGCGCGGCCGTACGTGGTGTTGCACGGCCATTTCTATCAGCCGCCCCGAGAGGATCCCTGCCTCAACCGCATTCAGCGACAGCCGAGCGCCAGCCCCTTTCACGACTGGAACGAGCGCATTTGGGCGGAATGTTACCGCCCCAACGCCTTTGCCCGCGTTCTGGACGACCAAGGACGGGTGGTGCGCATTGTCAACAACTATGAATTCTTGAGCTTTAACTTCGGCCCCACTCTCCTCTCTTGGCTAGAGGAGCATGACATTGAAGTTTACCAACGCATTTTGGCCGGCGACCGCCTCAGCGCTGAGCGGCTGGAGGGTCATGGCAATGCCATCGCCCAAGTCTACAACCACGTCATCCTGCCCCTGGCCAACGAGCGAGACAAGTACACCCAGATCCGCTGGGGAATTGCCGATTTTCAACACCGCTTTGGGCGCCATCCCCAGGGCATGTGGCTGGCCGAAACCGCCATTGATGCAGCAACGGTCACGGCCTTGGTCGAATGTGGGATCCGCTTCGTCATTTTGGCCCCCAGCCAAGCGCAGCGCATTCGCCCCTTGGGACAAACGGAGTGGATCGACGTTAGCCAAGGCCAGATCGATCCCCGCCGGCCCTACCGCTGCTTTACCCCCGACCGGGAGGGGTACTTGGATATTTTCTTTTTCGATGGCCCCATTTCCCGTGACTTGGGCTTTGGGGATATCGTTTACAGTACTTATTCGCTGGCGGAGCGGATCCGTTCCGCTCTGCGCTCGGACAAAGAGGGGGAAGCCTATCTGGTCAACTGTGCCACCGATGGCGAGACTTTTGGCCACCACAAGCGGGGTGTAGAACGCACGCTGGCCTATGCCTTTTGCGAGGAATTTCCCCGCCGGGGCTGGCAGGTGGGCAACTACAGCCATTTTCTCAGCCAACATCCCCCCACTTGGGAGGTGCAACTGAAACCGGTCACCGCCTGGAGCTGCGCCCACGGGGTAGGACGGTGGTCGCGAGACTGTGGCTGCGGAGCGGTGGGGGGATGGCACCAACGCTGGCGGCAACCGCTGCGGGAGGCCCTCAACTGGCTGCGGGATCAGCTGGCCGAGATCTACGAGACAGAAGCCAGAGCCTACCTGCGGGATCCCTGGCTGGCGCGGGATCGTTACATCGAGGTGATTTTGGATCGGGAGCGCTGTGATGCCTTTTTGCAGGAGCACCAAAGCCACCGCCTCACCGCCGAAGATCGGGTGCAAGTGCTGCGCCTGTTGGAGATGCAGCGCTACAGCCAGTTGATGTTCACCAGTTGTGGCTGGTTTTTCGAGGAGCTATCCCGTCCTGAAGGGGTGCAGATCCTGCGTTACGCGGCACGGGCTATCCAGTTGGCAGCAGCAGTGGCGGATGTCAACCTAGAAGAGGAGTTTTTGCAGCGCCTGAGCAAGGCCCCCAGCAACCTCGACCTCTACAGAGACGGCAAGGGGGTCTATTGCGCCTTGGTGCGCCCCAGCTTGATCAGCCCGCAACGGCTGGTGGCTCAGCACGCCATGTTTTCCCTGTTTAACGGGATCCCCCGTTCCCAAGGATATGTGCTGGATCAAGTGGATCAAGAGCGCCTGACGATAGGCGGGTCGACACTGGCCATCGGGCGGGTGAAGCTCACTTTTCCCACCACCCGCGAAGAGCACGACCTGATCTACGCCATGCTCCATCTCGGCGGCTGGGACTTTCAATGTGGCGTCAAGCCGTTTGCTGGGCGGCGCATCTACGAGCAGATAAAAGCGCGGCTGCTGGCCGGATCCCACAGTCGGATCCAGATGATCCTGACCCTGCAAGACCTATTTGGGCCGGAAACCTTCGACTTGAACGCCCTCGACGACGAAGATCGGCAGCAGATGATGCGCTGGCTCACTCAAGATACCCTAGACCGCCTGGCCCAGCTCTACCGCCAAACCTACCTGGACAATTACGGGGTCTTGATGGCCTTTCGGGCCGACGGCCTGCCGATCCCGGAAGAGTTGTTGGCTGCCGCTCAGATCACCCTCAACCAACGCCTGTTGACCAGTTTGCGGGCGATGGAAATGGAAGAGGGCAAGCGGGATCACCTGCTGGAATTGCGGGCAATTGTGCGCGAGGCCGAGCAGTTGGGGTGTCAGTTGCGGCGGGAAGAGGCAGCCCGGGTTCTGGATCGGCTCCTACAGCGGGGGATGTGGCACCTTGCCCACGCTTTTGAGCCGGAGACCTTCGGCGAACAGCTCTACAACCTGGAAGAATGGCTGCAATTGGCTGCAGACCTGCGCCTGCCCATCAACTTGGATCGCCTGCAAGAGCTCTATCTGACAGCGCTGGAGCGTCAAATTGGCCCGCGTTGCCCAGCTTGGCCCCAAGAAGACTGCCGAGACATTTCTGCCGAAAACCTGCACCGCCTCTTACAGGTTGGGCAGCGAATTCGGGTCAACGTCAATGCCTGGCTGCGTCACCTACACCCCCAAAATTAAACCCCCAAGATTAAGTTGAGAGCTCAGTGAACTTTAAAGCCATCGGGATGACAGGATTCGAACCTGCGACCCCTTCGTCCCGAACGAAGTGCGCTACCAAGCTGCGCTACATCCCGACTGACGGGCCCCTTTAACCGCCCGCCGAAGCTCAACAAGTATAGCACGCCGGCTACGGACAATGAGGACAAGGGATCCCCGGCAGAGAAGGGGATCCAATCTGCGCTAAGCTGCAAAAAATCCCCCCTCTCGTCAGCCCAAGTATGAATCCGTCTAAGGGTTTCCGCAAATCCAAGCCTGAGAAAAAACCGGCCAGCTCCAACACTGCCAAGCGCAAGGAAGCCGCCAAACGGTACGACGAGCTGAAAGCCAAGGGGATGCCGGAGTTCAACATCTTTGCCCGCCGTCGCCAGCCCGCGCCTGGCCAGCCCAACCCTTGGCTGCCGGTGGGATCCCTAGCAGTGGGGCGTTCCAGCGCCATTCACCAGGCCATTTTCCAAAATGAGGAAGAACTCAAAAAAGCAGCCGTCAGGCTGTTCCCCCGTCTTGGCAAAGTGAAAGACGAGCTGGAGTTTGGGTTTCGCCTCAAGGACAAGGACTTCCAAGACGAGCCGATCCAGGTGGCGATCCGTCCCCAGCCTTCACCCCTTCAAGTCTGGATGGCCAAAATCCGAGGTTGGTTGGGCCTCTCCGGCAAAGGAACCTCCAAAAAAGCTTAGACCGCCGCAAAGGCCCTGGGCAGCCAGCCCAAAATCAGAGGGTTGACCACCTCTGGGCGCTCGTCGTGGGGGCAATGGCCTGTATTGGGAATGGGCAAGAACTGGTAGTCGATCCCTTTCACGTGGTTTTGAAAGCCGCGACCCCGTTGAATGGGCGTCCAGGGATCCCCCTCTCCCCAGAGCACCAACAGCGGGCAGCGCACCTGAGGCAATAGGGCTTCAGGAGTTGGGCCAGGGGGAGCGGTGAGAATCGAGGCAAACACCTGCTGAGCGCCCACATCACAGGAAGGGGCATAGAGAATCTCCACCAGCTCATCCGTAATGGCGGCGGGGTTGCGGTACACCTGCTCCAGAGTTGCGCGAATACGCTGCCGCTGCCGCACCCGATCAAACAAAAATGGCCCCGTCACCGGAGAGGCCACCAGAGCGGTGAAAACACCCATGAAAAGGCGGAAAATCGGGCTGAGCTCATGGGAGCGATGGTTCAGTCCCCCGGCGCAGTTGAGCAGCACCGCCCCTGCTGTTAACTGGGGATGCCGGGCAGCCATCATCAAGCTGAGCAAGGCACCAATGGAATTGCCGATAAACACAGCAGGCTGCTGAATGTGCTGCTGCCAAAAATCCACCAGCAACTCCGCCCAGAGATCCAAGGTGTAGGGGAGAGCAGGCTTGGCCGAGCCGCCAAACCCCAGCAAATCCAGGGCATAGACCCGGTATCCTGCCGCAGCCAGCACGGGGATGTTGTGCCGCCAATGGCCGATGGAAGCCCCAAATCCATGCACCAAGACCAGCGGGGATCCGGATCCCTGCACCACATAGCGAATGGCATGTCCGCGCCAGCTCCAGACTTGGGGAGCAAAAGGAGCAATGGCATCAACTGTAGAACCGGCAGAAGAAGCAGTCAGCACAGCCTGAAAACAGACCCAGTTAAAGATGTAGGTAGAAACTCAGAGCCATCCCTGTTCATCATAGCTTCGGAATGCCTTTGTCTCCCGTCTCTACTGCCCTGCCTGCTGCTGCAGTTGCGGGTTCAGGTGCCGCCGAGGTGGGGTTGGGCCGGTCAACATGGGACGAAAGCATGCTGGACTTCTTGGGATCCCCGCCCTTGGCTGGATGGCATAGCACCCGGGGATCAGCTAGAAATCGCAGGAGCCCCGCACTGTACCCGTAGGGTCAGTGTCGGGAGGAATGCGCTTTGATGAAGTACAATGAACTTATGAGCCAAATCCTGACCATATCCTGCAAGCTCAAGGTGTCCCCGTCGCAAGCCGCTAAATTGGACGTGACGATGGATGCCTTTATGCAGGCACTGAACTGGGTCAACCAGAACACGCCGGAGAAGATCGTCAATGCGGTCAAACTGCAATCCCTTTGCTACTACGAGATTCGCGCCCGA
>NZ_JBSSBO010000035.1:0-31611 GCF_054058915.1 Thermostichus sp. MS-CIW-41 | reverse complement strand
AGGTTCTGGGGCGCCGGGGCTGGGTGGCCTTGTGGCGCTTTACTACCCTATCCCCACCCCCACCACCCCGTCAAGATATCCAACCCAAAATTTTTGGCAAGTTTTTGGCGAGAATAGCAGGGAAAAGAAGAAATAAAACTGTTTGAATATTGACATTCTGACTGCAGAGTTAATAAGATGGTTGCGAGGGTCAGGTTTTGGAGAAACTGCGATGCTGACTTTGCGCAAGCGGGAAGAGAGGGGTCATGTCAAGCTCAGTTGGCTTGATACTTACCACTCATTTTCTTTTGGAGAGTACTACGACCCTCGCTACATGGGCTTCCGGGCTTTGCGGGTGATTAACGATGACCGAATCAGCCCGAGTGCTGGCTTTCCGACCCATGGGCACCGGGACATGGAGATCGTTACCTATGTTTTGGAAGGGATCCTTGAGCATAAAGACAGCTTGGGCACGGGATCTGTGATTCGTCCTGGTGAAATTCAACGGATGACGGCAGGCACAGGGATCTGGCACAGCGAGTACAACCACTCGGCAGATGAGGAGGTTCATCTGCTGCAAATTTGGATTTTGCCGGAGCAGGAAAACCTGGAGCCCAGCTATGAACAAAAAGCGACGGGTTTGACAGAGCATCCCAATGAGTTTTGTTTAGTTGCCTCTCGAGATGGGCGCCAGGGATCCGTGATTGTGCATCAGGATGTGAATCTCTATGCGGGGTTGATTGAGCCGGGACGCACCATTCACCGACACTTGGATGAGAAGCGCTACGGATGGCTGCAGATAGCTCGGGGCGATGTGACCCTGGATGGCTTGTTTTTGCGAGAAGGAGATGGCGTGGCTATTGCTAGGGAAAGCGAGCTCAACCTTTTCAGTGAAGAAGGGGCTGAGGTGCTGCTGTTTGATTTGGCCTGAGGATGACTTTTGGCTGAATTCTGGCTGTTTGCCTTGAGCTTATAGTCGTTTTAGGCTGGGGTGAAGCGACTGAACTGCTGAGAAGAGCCTTCTGGCTCCGTACATTCAACGTTTTAGGCGCGGGTGCAGTGTCCTAGTTGGAATCGAAATGACCATAAGTCTTTTGGGATCTCAACTTTTTCTTCTGCTTTCAAGTACTTTCAGGAGGAGAAGTGGATCCCTTCCTCGAGGTTTTGCTGAGTGAATTGAGAAAGAACTTGCTGCCAAAGTTGAGCAGTCTGGGATCCCTTTCCCTTGACGTGTAGAAGGCGGGCTCCTTCCTGCTGGGGATGGGGCTGTAGGCGCAGCCAGAGGTAGGTCGCAGGCAGATGGCGGAGGTACTGGGGCCACTCAATAGCGGTGATCCCACCTTGGCTCCAAAGTTCTTCTAGCCCTAGGTCTTCTAGGAGTGTGGATTCTTTCCCACCGGCGCGAGCGGCAGAAGAGGTCTCTAGGCGGTAGAGATCGCAATGGAAAAGAGGGATCCGTCCGGTGTGGTATTCCTGCACCAGCACGAAGGTGGGGCTGTCGATGGGTTCAGGGATCCCCAAGCCCTGCCCTAGTCCCTGCACAAAGGTGGTTTTGCCGCTGCCCAGATTACCTTCGAGAAGAATGACCAAGCCGGAAGTGGAGCCGAGGCTGCGGCTGGGAGGGGGAGATTTTTGTTGACCTGAAGGGGCGAGGAAGCCAAGGGCGGCTTGAGCTACGAGGGCCCCTAGTGATTGGGTAGCAGCGGCGGATGGCAGCAGCAGAGGGGAGGCTTGCTGCCAGAGCTCTTCATTCTGTTCGCTGGCCATGGCTTACAACTCCTTTGGGGCGGGGATCCCAGGCGAGGAAGTTGCCTCGTTTGGGTGAACAGAAACGCGTTTGGGAGCTGTCAAGATTGCGGCCAGGCCTGCTCCAATGAGCAACAGGCTCACCCCCTGCGCCACCCGCAGGGATCCCAGCATGAGGCTATCGGTGCGCAGGCCTTCGATCCAGAAGCGCCCCAGGCTGTACCCCACCAGGTAGAGGCCCAAGAGGGTGCCGGGGGGAAGCTGGCGCCGGTAGCTTAAAAAGAGCAGGAGCCCGAAGAGACCAAAGTTCCAGAGGGATTCGTACAAAAAAGTAGGATGGACGCGCGATCCATCAGGCAGCTGCAGTTGTACCCACAGAGGGCTATCCGGAGGCAACACCTTTCCGTAGGCTTCGTTGTTGAAGAAGTTGCCCCAACGTCCGATCCCCTGACCAAGGCTGAGGGAGGGAACAAGGCAATCGGCTAGCAACCAAAAACTCAGCCGGTGCCGCCGGGCGAACAGGTAAAGCGCCGCACTGCCGCCGATCAAGGCACCGTGAATGGCAATGCCCCCCTGCCAGAGGGCCAAGACCTGCCACCAAGGGCCATCTCGATAGCGCTCCCATTCAAAGACCACGTAATACAGACGGGCAAAGGGCAGGGATCCAACCACCAACCACACCAGCAGATCAGGCATGGAACTGGGGGGAAGGCCACGCCGAGCTGCCAGATGGCGAGCCAGGAGCAAGCCCAACACCATTGCCAGGCCGATCAATAAGCCATACCAGCGCAGGCTGAGCGGCCCCCAACTAAACACAACCGGGCCGGGGGATTGTAAGACCAAAGTCATGACCGTGGGGACGTTCCTGAGCAGATCCCTTTAGCCCACTCTACCCGCTCTGCAAGGCTATGCAGAAGACCTGCCCTCACCCCCAGCCCCTCTCCCAGAGGGAGAGGGGAGTTAGGAACCGAGGCAAGGTACGAGCTGACTGCAGTTGGAGGGAGAGGGATCCGTTCAGAGCAAGGCGACAATGTTAGAATGCAGGCTCGATTTTCCACCACGACTCCTGGGGGGGATGCGGGTTATGGCCCGGAAAGCCGTTGCTGTGAACACTGCTGATGACTCGGACAAATTGAAGTCAGAAAAACGCAAAGCCCTGGAGCAGGTGTTAAGCCAGATCGAGCGGAATTTCGGCAAAGGGGCAATCATGCGCCTGGGAGATGCCACCCAGATGCGGGTGGAGACCATACCCAGTGGGGCCATCACCCTCGACTTGGCCTTGGGCGGAGGTTACCCAAAAGGGCGGATTATCGAAGTCTTTGGGCCGGAATCTTCTGGGAAAACTTCAATTGCCCTACATGCCATCGCCGAAGTGCAAAAACAAGGGGGAACGGCAGCTTTTGTGGATGCGGAACATGCGCTGGATCCCACTTACGCAGCAGCTTTGGGGGTTGATATTCAAAACCTGTTGATCTCCCAGCCGGACACGGGGGAGGCCGCCCTGGAGATTGTCGATCAGTTGGTGCGCTCGGCAGCTGTGGATATTGTGGTGGTGGACTCGGTAGCAGCGTTGGTGCCCCGGGCTGAGATCGAAGGGGATATGGGAGATGCCCATGTGGGATTGCAGGCGCGCCTGATGAGCCAAGCGCTGCGCAAGATTGCCGGAAATGTCAGCAAAACCGGATCCATCGTTCTTTTCTTAAACCAATTGCGCTCCAAAATTGGCGGCATAGGCTATGGCCCCCAGGAGACCACCACCGGCGGCAATGCCCTTAAGTTTTATGCGTCGGTGCGGCTAGATATTCGCCGCGTTCAAACCCTGAAAAAAGGTGCGGAAGAATACGGGATCCGAGCGCGGGTCAAGGTGGTGAAAAACAAAGTTGCCCCCCCTTTCCGGCGGGCAGAATTTGACATCATTTTCGGCCAAGGGATCTCCAACATCGGCTGCATTATCGATCTGGCCGAGGAGATGGGCATTCTCAAGCGCCGCGGCTCTTGGTACAGCTACAAGGAGGAAAATGTTGCCCAAGGAAGGGACAATCTGGTTGTCTACTTGAAGGAAAACCCAGAGCTCCTAGCGGAGGTGGAAGCGGCTGTGCGGGAGAAACTTTCTGCGGGGGTGACGGTTTCCGCCAGCCGGCCGGCAGCGATGGAGGAGGGAGAGCAGGAAGAGCCGGCAGCGATGGAGGAGGGAGAGCAGGAAGAGAATGAGGATGCGGTCTTTGTAGAGGAAGAGTTCTGAGGGAGCAGCTAGCTGTTCAGGGAGCGCTTCCTGAGCGAGATCGCCGCTGGCGCAGGGCCTCGTAGAGCAACAACCCCCCCGTCATAGCGACGTTCAGAGATTCGACACCCTCGGCCATCGGGATCCGCACCTGGGCATCGGCCTGTTGGATAGTCGCTTCCCTCAGGCCGGCTCCTTCGTTGCCCAGGAGAAAAAGGGTAGGGCGGGTGAGATCTTGATCCCAGTAGCAGTTTGCTGTGGGGGAGAGGGTAGCAGCCAAGACTTGGATCCCTTGGCAACGGCAGCTCTGGATCCAGGCGGCTAGGTCGGGCACGACTTGGGGCGGACGGCGAAACCACTGGCCGGCAGAGGCCCGCAAGACTTTGGGGTTTTCCGGATCCACGCTGTCTGCGCTTAGCCAAAGGCCGTCGGCTCCTGCGGCGGCCACGACTCGGATTAGGGATCCCAAATTGCCTGGATCTTGCAGCGTTTCCACCACAAGGCCCAAACGTAACTTGGACAAGGGGGGAGAGGAAATCTGCCAACTGACGGCCACGGCCACAGCTCCTTCGGGAGACTCGGTGGTACAGAGCGCTGCCATGACTTCTGAGCTGACGGCCTGCCGCCGTAGACTCTTGGGCAGATTGGCCAGCAATTGTGGGTAACGCTCAGCCCACTCAAGCGTGTAGCAGAGAGCCTGCAGGGGCCAGCCAACTCGCAGGGCTTCTTCGATGAGGTGGGATCCCTCTACCAAAAAGGCGCCCTGTTCCCGCCGGCCTTTGCTGCGGTGCAACTGCCGCAACTTGCGGATCCAGGGGTTTTTCGGACTGGTCAGCAGCTCAGAAGCCATGTGGCAATGGTTAAGGTACTCCCCAAGTCTTCGGCGTTGCTGCCCTCACCCCCAGCCCCTCTCCCAGAGGGAGAGGGGAGTTAGTAACCGGAGCGGCGCAGCCGTTGGATAAAAAATCCATCCCGATCCTGTCGGTGGGGCCAGATGAGCAGGGGATCCCCTTCAGCAGCCCAATTGGGGTGGCTGTCGAGAAAGGCTTGAATGATCTCCTCGTTTTCGGCAGAGTGCAGCGTGCAGGTAGCGTACACCAACACCCCACCCGGCTTAAGCCAACGGGCTGCCACTTGCAGGAGCTGGGCTTGCAGGTGGGCCAACTCTGGGATCCGCTCTGGGGTTTGTCGCCAGCGGGCATCGGCATGGCGGTGCAGGGTTCCCAAGCCGGAGCATGGGGCATCCAGCAAAACCCGGTCGGCGCTGTGCCAGGGGGGCAAGGGGGCAGGGGGTAAGGACTCCGTCCCGCTGACGCGATCGGCAGCAGCGCTCAGCGGCAACAGGTCGATGGCCAGGGAACGAATCGAGGTCAAGCCCAAGCGATGGGCATTTTCCTCTAGGCGCCGCAGACGGTGGGGGTGACGATCCAAAGCCCAAATCTCCCCTCGATCCTGCATGTGTTGGGCTATTTGGGTGGTCTTGCCGCCCGGAGCAGCGCAGCAGTCGATCACCCGCTCTCCCGGCTGGGGATCCAGGCAATGCACCACCTGCTGGGCACTGGCATCTTGAACGCTCCACCAACCCTGGGCAAAGCCGGGCAGGGCCGTGATGTCGCCAGCATGATCCTGAAGTCGCAAGGCACCCGGCACCTCGGAGATGGGGAGGGCAGGGATCCCGGCTGCTGCCAAGGCTTGAATGACTTTATTCACATCTGCCCGCAGTGGGTTGACCCGCAAATCCAGGTGGGGTGGCTGATTAAACCAAGCACACAACTGCTCCGTTTCCACCGGCCCCAGGCGCTCCCACCATAGGCTCACCAACCAGTCGGGAAAGCTGTGCCGGATCCCCAAAGCCTGAATTGGGTCGGCTGGCAGAGTGTCCTCGAGGGGCTTGAGGGGATCCTTCTCTGGCTGATCCAACACTTGCCGCTGGTAGGCGCGCAAGATGCCGTTCACCACCCCTGTCAGGGATCCCAGCCCCATCTGGCGGGCCAATTCCACGCTGGTGTGGATGGCAGCGCTGGGGGGGATGTGATCCAAAAAAGCCAGCTGGTAGAGGCCAAGGTGCAGAATGAGCCGCAAATCGGGCGGTTGCTTGTGGGCAGGACGTTGGGCAAAGCAGTCGATTAGGGCGTCGAGGGTGCGACGACGGCGGGTAACGCCGTACACCAGCTCGCTGACCAGGCGGCAGTCGGCAGGGATCAGGTGGCTGTGGGCCAACAGGTGCTCTAGCACCACGTCAGCATAGGCGTTTTGCCGCTCGATCTTCTGCAAGGCCAAGAGGGCCAGTTGACGTGCGTTCATGGTCGCCCCAAAAGGTTTTCCCATTCTCCCCCCTGGGCGATACTGGAGAAGCCCCTAAGGGATCCCAATCATGCCTTACACCAGCGCCTTCTTAGAGGTGATCCCCGCCATCGACCTTCTCCAGGGCCACGCCGTGCGCCTCTACCAGGGGGATTATGCTCAGGCGGAACAGGTGGCCGATGACCCCATCCAGCAGGCCGAAGCTTGGGCGGCACAGGGTGCTCCTCGCCTGCATGTGGTGGATTTGGACGGGGCCAAAAGCGGGGATCCAGTCAACCTGCCCATCATTGAGCGCATTGTCCGCAGCCTGGCCATCCCGGTGCAGGTGGGGGGTGGGATCCGATCCCTGGAACGGGCGCGGCAGTTGCTGGAGCTGGGGGTGGATCGGGTGATCGTTGGCACCCTGGCCGTGGAGGATCCTGACACCCTGGAGGCGATGACCCAAGCCTTGCCCGGTCGGGTTTGGGTGGGGATCGACGCTCGGCAGGGGCAAGTGGCCACCCGCGGCTGGCTGAGCACCACTCCCCTGCGGGCCACCGAATTGGTGCAACGGGTGGGGGAACAGGGCGTCGCCGGCATCATCTACACCGACATTGGCCGGGATGGCACCCTGGCCGGCCCCAACCTACAACAGTTGCAGGAGATCCTCGCCATCTCCCGCCTGCCTGTGATTGCTTCGGGGGGAATCGGATCGCTAACGGATTTGCTGGCTTTGTTGAGCTTGCCCGGTTTGACGGGGGCCATTTTGGGTAAAGCCCTCTACTCAGGGGCGATCTCCTTGCAAGAGGCTTTGCGAGCTGTGGGGCCGGGCCGCTGGCAAGATCTACCGCCGGAAACCGGATCCCTGTGGGCCTAGATGTCCACCTCGACGCCGAGCGGAAAGCAGCCTCAGCAATGCCATACTGGGCAAAATCGACAGGCAACTGCATGCAACCAACACTGGCCATCGGTGAAGGTTTTCCAAGACATTTTTGTTTTTTTGTTTTTCAGGTCATGTCCTTTCCCGCACTTCGCCCTGCTGTTCGAGCTTTACAACCCGAGTTGGTGACCTGGCGCCGCCACATCCACAAGTATCCCGAGCTGGGCTTCCAGGAGAAGCAAACCGCCGCCTACATCAGCCAGCGCCTGAAAAGCTGGGGGATCCCTCACCAGACCGGCATTGCCCACACCGGCATCGTGGCCACCATTGAGGGAGAGCAGCCGGGGCCGGTTTTGGCGCTGCGGGCCGATATGGATGCCCTGCCCATTCATGAGGCCAATGAAGTCGAGTACCGCTCCGCCATCCCCAACGTCATGCACGCCTGTGGCCACGACGGCCATACGGCCATTGCTATGGGCACCGCCAAGCTGCTGCAACAGCACCGTCAACACCTCAAGGGCACGGTCAAGGTCATTTTTCAACCTGCCGAAGAAGGCCCCGGCGGAGCCAAGCCCATGCTGGAGGCGGGGGTTCTGAAAAACCCGGATGTGGAAGCCATCCTCGGCCTACACCTGTGGAATAATCGCCCTCTGGGCACTATTGGCGTGAAAAGTGGCCCCTCGATGGCCTTTGCCGACCGCTTTCAGATTCAGGTGATCGGGCGAGGCGGACATGCCGCCCTTCCCCAGCAGACGGTAGATGCTATTGTGGTGGGATCCCACATTGTCAATGCTTTGCAGACCATTGTCTCCCGCAATGTGGATCCGATGCTGCCGGCGGTGGTGACGGTGGGCCGTTTCCGGGCCGGCGATGCCTTCAACGTTATCGCCCCAAGCGCAGAAATTTGGGGTACTGTGCGCAGTTTTCACCCTGAAGTGGCCGATTTGATCCCAAAGCGCATGGAAGAAATCGTTGCCGGCATTTGCCAAGCCTACGGGGCCACCTACGAGTTTCAGTACGAACGGGGCTACCCAGCGGTTTGCAACGATCCTGCTATGGTAGCGCTGGTGGAACAAGCTGCCCGCCAGGTGTTTGGCTCAGAGGCGAGGATCATCCCAGAAATGACCATGGGCGGAGAGGATGTCTCGTTTTTCCTGAATGAGGTGCCTGGCTGCTACTTTTTTTTGGGATCCGCCAACCCCGAAAGGGGCCTGAACTACCCTCACCACCACCCCCGCTTCGACTTCGATGAGGCTGCCCTTGGCATTGGGGTAGAGCTGTTCCTGCGCTGCATTGAGAACTACACCGGGCAAGCCTTGAGTTAGCGGGAAACCTCGGCTAGGGCCTGAGCAAGTCAGCGGATCCGCTGCCGGGAAGCAGCAAGGGCTTCATAGGTTCTGGGGTGGGTAGGGCGGGGACAGGATTCAAGTCGGCGGGAATGTAGAGGGGTTTGGGGTCGGGATCCCCACCGAAGGCCAGCACAAGGGCTTCCAGCAGGGCCTGTCGCTGTTGCCGGTTCAGGGATTGTACAACGGCTTTGTCTTGGGCGTAGGGGTTGACCGTGAGGCGGTCGGCACCGGGATACCGTTGGGCGATGATTGGCTCATTGGCATCAAAATAGTCCGCCAGCGTCAGTTGCCAGTCAAAGCGGTCGGTCGGGGAGCGACCGGCCACCTGCAGGTGATAGATCATCATTCGCCGCACCAAAGTATCCTCTTCGGGTGCGGGGCCGCCATCGTTGGGGTTAATAGGGGTGTAGGTGTTTTCCAGGGGCAGATCCGGCAGAGCTTCGTATACCTGCCGCGCTGCTTGGGGAATCAGCCGCAACTGAGCATAGGCAGGCCCGGATCCCAGTAGAACTGCAACGGCAATGCCCAGCAAACCTGGCAAAAGGGCTTGTTTCCTCATCCTGCTCGCCCCAAAACTTGTTTCTGTGAAATGAATTGTATTGCAATCAAGCAGTGGTTTCGGATTGTAGATTTGGCAGATTCAGCGATTGAGATCAGGCCACAGTTGGAGTTTTGGGCCATTGCTAATCAATGCTGAGTCCATCCACCACCTGAGGTTGAGGACGCGGTTTGAGAGGGGCCGACTGGGCCAAGCGATCCCGTTGGTGGTGCTCTTGGGAATGCCTTTGCCAGAGGCCGAGAATATCCAACGTTTCGCCGCCATGCTGCGTATAACGCTTCCGCACTTTACATAACACGGGGGTATTGACGCACACACCGGAGACGATCACCTGACCTTTGCTCAAGGCGGGCAATTCCTGTAACAGATCCCGTCCGGCAGCCTCGACACTGTGGCGCAAATTTTCCTGATCGGCAGGGTTGACAATTCGCATCAAAAATTGGCTCATGCATTGAGACAGAATATCCGAGTCCAACTTGCCAGGGCGTTGCGTGATCAGCCCTACTCCCAGTCCAAACTTGCGTCCTTCGCTGAGGATGGTGCGCAGCACCTGTTTGCAACGGGAAGGCTCGTGGGCAGGGGCAAACCGATGGGCCTCTTCCAGCAAAATAAAGACGGGATAAGGCAAGTAATTTTCGTCCCCCGGCTGGATCTTGCCTTTGTGGGTATTGATGCGAGCATAGTTGGCCTGGCGCAAGATGGCAGCGGCGATCACCTGCTGTTCTTCCTGGCTGATCTCGTGCATTTGTAGAATGGTCACCTGCCCCGGCTCAAACAAGTCTTTGGGGGCCAGATGTTCTACATTGCTGAAATAAGGAGAGCGGTCGATCTGTTCTAATTTCCACTCCAAGGCGGCGGCTGAGGATCCCTGGGATCCATCTTCTGCAGAATCGGCTTCATTTACGGCATCGATTAAATCCTGAATCGTCCAGCGGAGTGGGTTAAATTGAGTTGTTCTGCGGAAGGCTTTTTCCAGAAAAGATTTTTGCCGATCGCTGGTTTCCGGCAGCAGGGTCAGAATATCAAAGAAGTTGAGAGAAGATACGCGAATCTTAATTTCCTGTGGTGAAAGAACCTTGACTTTAGGACGGTAGCCGTCTTCCCCCAAAAACTTGGGGTGGGACTGCATCTCCGCCAGCGTATGGTATTCCCCGTGGGGATCGAAAATGAGGACGGCAGCTCGGTTTTTGGGCAAAAGCAGCTCTTCAATCAAAACCCCTGCTGTATAAGATTTGCCGGATCCTGTCCCCGCCAAAATGGCCAGATGGGTGCTGACCATTTCCTTGACGTCCAGTACTACGGGCACTGCTCCCTCATCGCGCAACAACAGGCTGCCCAAGTGAGCACCCCCAATGGCTGTTTCATCTCGTTTGTTCAAAATTGATTTCAGCAGACGATTGGAGGCCAGAAAAACCTTGGCACCGGGATCCGGAGCGCGGCGGGGGTTAATAAAGCCCATCTTCTGATTGAAATAGCCGATGACCTCGACGGTAACCGCATAGATTTCCGGATTGGGATGGGTGAAGCCCACCAGAGCCACAATGGTGTTGGGATCGATTTCGGTATCGGCAAAGATGCGATCGGGGATGTGATCCAGGAGCTGAACTTGGCTAATTTTACCCAAGATTTGCAGCGTTTGCGATTGGGGATCCTGGACTTCGTAGTAGACGAAATCGCCCACCTTTACCGCTTGGGTATTGGAAGTGATGAAAACATATTGGTTAGAGGTTTCTCCAGGCCCTTTGACGGTGCCAATTACCTCTGGAGAGTCCTCAGTTGGAGAGAGGGTGGCTTCTGGATGGTGGCCATTATCGGTGATTTTTTGGGGCATTAGCGCATCGCTCCTACAGTCATTTTCCAGGCCAATTCTTTGCTTAAGATTTGCAGAGCTCGCCGTTGAGCTGGATCGGCAAACATCGGCGTAATGTCGTTCAAGACTTGGTAGATCAAATGATTGGCAAAGTTGCCGCCGCTACTCAGCAGCAAACCATAGTAGGAAAATTGGGTTTGACCTTGGGGATCCTGGTGAAAGCGCAGGATCTCTTCCCGGCTCATGCGAAAAACCGGCGTGTTTACAGGCACCACCACGCGTGGGATCCCTTGCCGGCCACAGCGGCGCTCTTCATCCAAGGCCCCGATTAAGACCACCGAGAGTAGCGTGCGCACCTCATTCTGCAGATCGGGGGAAAAATAGGGATCCGGCTGGCTGGAAAGGCGCGGCCCAGAATTGAGGAACATCGGATTCAGGAGTTGGGTATTGTAAACCAGACCTACAGCCCAGTGTCGCCGGTCGCTTTCTAGCTTGACAAAGCTGCCGAAGCCATAGTCATCAGGAGTCGGCGGATTTTTGACTTCTAAAGCATCGTCCACCTGCACCACGTAATCACAGTGATTGTTGGAGCGAACTACCTTTCCCAATCTCATCGGACTCGTCTCCGTTGTAGTTTACTCACCGTTTTCCGAGATAGCCTCAGGTTCAGCTTCTCGCGAGCGGCCCAATCTTGCATGAGGCGTAAGAAAAGGTTGCGATCCTCATTGCGAATAACGGCTATTTGATCGGCTGTCTCCAGCACATAAGGATAACCTCGCCCAATCACCACCTCACAGCGAACCAGATCCACCAACCAGTCCAACAGTCCTGCCTCATAAACCCAAACGGGTATTTCCAAGCGGGCCGGAAAGTTGTCATTGGTGCGCAGGTAAACAAACCCCACTCGCTCCCGCATTTCTTGGTAGGAGTTGAGGATCCCATCTTGGGGGTTGAGGCTGCCGCCGCGGGCACAGATGAAAAAAGGTGTGCGATCCCCCCACTCCAACCAGGGACTAAGCAGTTGCGCATCGTGAAGCTGTGGAGCTTCGGGTAGGTCAAAACAATGCTTCAGCAACGCCACCAAATCGGAAGTGTAGGTGGTGTCTATGTAGGCCACGATGGGGATCCGGCTTTGCTCGCTGGCCCGCAGAAGCTGGAGCAAACACTGCACATAAAAGTCTTGGCTTTCTGGCTCAAAGACTTCGGCAAAAGTAGCCACCAGCGCCCCGTCCAAAAAGGCCAATTTTCGGGATCCCGGTTGAGATTTTTGAATGTATTCTACAAGTCTCTCGATTTCCATTTGAAAGCGGCGCATGTTAACCATTCGCTCTTTCAGTTCGCCGCTGCTGTCGGATCCCAGGTCCCTTGGAGTCAATACATCCACTTGAATGTCTTTTTCGTACAAGCCTGCTGCGCAGTGATAATTTTCATACCAGCCGATTTGCACCAGCGCCACCGGTATTGACAGATCTTTGCTGGGATAAATCTGGGATCCATCCACGGCAAAGGTGGGAATATTTTCAATGACCGATTTCGCCCACTCACGGCTTTCTTCGTAATTGGCCCATTCCTGCTCAAAAGGGATCCTCCAATTGGAGTAGCGATCCCATTCTTCAGTGGGCAAAGCGCCTGGGAAAGGGAATGGAGCTGTTTTTTCGGCAATCTCTAGGCTCGACCACTTGCACAGGTTTTCCATGGCCTGCCTATAGCATTCTCTGCGCTCCGATAGCCGTTGATCAAAAGTGGCAAAGGCTTCCCGCTTTTGCTGCAAGACCGCCAGGATCCGGTCGGCTCTAAACACCATAGGCGGGATCCCTCCCTACCGACTTGGATCCGGAGTGCCTTTCCACCCGAATAACATTTTCTGTCATTTGCTCAAAGGTATCGTCGTGGCTGATGACAAACAGCTGCTCAAAAGATCGCAGGTTGGTGATGGCCTCTGCCAGCCGCTGTCGCCGTTGGGCATCCATATTGGTGGTGGGCTCATCGAAAAAGGCAATATTCAGTTGTCCCAACACCTTGAGCAAAGCCAAGCGCACTGCCAAGGCCGCCGACATTTGCTCTCCCCCGGAAAGGCTGGCAAACCGTCGTTTGGGGCTGCCGGCTTCTTGAACGCGGATCTCATAATCGGCTTCCCAGGTCAGGGTGACGTTGGGACGGTTGAGAATTTCTCGGAAGAGGTGATCGGCAGTATGGTTGATCTGCTGCAGGTAGTATTGGGTAATTTGAGGGCCGGCTTTTCTATAGGTCTCTCGGCTAAACTTGATAAAGCGGTGCAGGCGTTCTCTCTCAGTTTTTTCGGCCTCGACTTGCTTTAAGCTGGCCTTGGCATGTTCCAATCGACGCAACTTTTCCTCAATTTTGCTCAGTTGAGGAGCTAGGCTCTCCAGGCGGGCTTGGGCTTCGGCTTTTTGAATTTCAGTGGCCTGCAAAAGGGATCGAAGGCGCTCATGCTCCTGCGGTCGATACAGAGCAGCCAAGGGATCCCGTGCTGCGCGAAGTTGGGAGAGTTGAGTTTGCAGTTGCTGCCGCTGGGCGTTTAGCTCGGCCAGTTCCTGTTCCCGTTGGGGAAGCAATTGGGCGATGGGTTCTGCCTGCAGATAGCGCTCGTGATCTAAACGGTATCGTTCGCGTTCTTCTTGCAGGGATTCCAGCTCTCGATCCAGATGCTCCGTTTGGCATAGGGCCTCCTCGATAGGGTTGAGTGCGGCCTGTAAATCCTGAAGCTGCTGCAGGCAGTCGGCCTGCATTTGTAAATACTGCTTTTCCTGTTTTAGCTCTGCTTTGAGCCGTTCGGCTTGACTTCTGGGATCCCCCAGAGCCTTCAACGTTTCGGCGGCTTTTTCAATTTGGGCCTGCAGATGATCCCTTGAGCCTTGAGCCTTTTCCCATTCGCCAATTTGGGCCTGTTTCTCTTGCCCAGCTTTTTGGAGTTGCTCCAGCGTCGATTGGGCAGTTTTGAGTTCATCTTTTCGTTGTGGCAAGCTTTGGGCAAGAGCCTGCAGGCGGATAACCGTTTCATAGCTGCTGCGATGGCTTCTTTGCTCTTCCCGCAAATTGGCAATTCTGTCCTCCAGATCCCGCAAGGGCTCAAGCTGTCGTTCTAGATTTTGGATCTGGTGTTGGAGTTGGCGAATCTGTTCTGTGAGCTGTTGATATTCTTGCTCCACTCTGGGCTTGCCATTCAGCTCTTTTTGCAGGCGTTGGATCTGTCCCCTGGGATCCCCTAGAGCTTGTAGCGCCTGCTCAATTTCCTGTTGTTGCCGAAGGAAGGTGGGCTCAGCCTCAAGATCCCAGTGAAGGTCATCAATTCTGCTTTGTCGTTCGGCTTGCAACTGCAGCAGTTGCTGAATTTGGGCTTGTAAATCGGGTATTTGTGCGGTTAGGCCGAGCAAGGGTTGCAAAGTCCTGAGTTGTTTTTGGATGTTGGACAACTGCTGACGAAGTTGGGGCTCGGAAGTTTGGGGAGCCAGATCCTGCAAAATCTGATGGATGGACTGAAGCAACTGTTGGCTGAGTGCTGAAGATCGAGTGAGTACCTCTGGGATCCGCTGCCACAGAGATTGAAGTTGGGGATAGTTGTGTCGCTGCGCTTCCAATTCGTCCAGAAGTTGCCGGATGCTGTGATGGTGTTGAGCCAATTGATCCGAGCCCTGCTCAAAAAGGGCTTGTAGCTCCTGTTGAAATTGACGAGCTGCGGCAATGCGGCTGAGCTGAGTTTGCAATCGCTCCTGTTGAGTTTCGAGCGCAGGAATGGCGGCTACCCGCTCCAAATCCGCCTGCCGTTGTCTCAGTTGGAGCTGCAGTTGTTGCAATTGGACTTGGCCTTGTTCCTGCTCCGTTTCCCGTTGTTTGAGTTCAAGGCGCAGAGCCTGAAAGGAAGCCAACTTCTCGCCAAGTTGGGAGTGGCGCTGCTCCAGGGAGGCCTGCCGTTCACACAGGGGTTGCAGCTCAAGTTTTTCCGCCTCCATTTTTTGGAAGATCTGGAGCTGTTGCTGATATTCGGATCCCTGCAGCTCCAATCGATGCAGTTGATGTTGCAAAGTTTCCCGTTGAGCCAGTAAAGTTTGTCGGGTTCGCCGCAGCGCTTCCTGCTCTGCAATGAGGGTTTCCAACTGCAAATAACGGTTGTAGGTCAATTGATGCTGCCGACATATGGCCTGGGCCTGTTCAGCTTCTTGCACTCGGCTTTGTAGCAGTTGACAGCGCTCGGCGTGGGCTGCCCATTCTGCCTGGAGCTGTTCCCATTCGCGGTGCAGGTGTAGCAACGTGTTGAGCTGCTGAGTCCAATAGGTCTGCTGACGCTCTAGCTCCTCTTGGGCCTGAATTTGCGGGGTTAGCTCCTCTAGCTCCTGCTTCCAGCGCTGCTGTTGGCTTAACTTTTCTTGAAGTCTTGCCAATTGGTTTTCGATATGCTGCTTTTGCGAGAGCAAAGCATCCCGCTGTTTCAGCCACTCCAAGCGTTGCTGTTGCTGTTTTTCCAGCTCCCGCAAGCGAGCTTCTGTGGCCAAAAAATGCTGAGATCCCTCCCAGTATTGCTGTTGCTGCGCTTGAGCTTGCCTGGCCTCTGCCCATAACTTTTCTGCCTGCTCAAGAGATACCTGAAGCAGGGATCCCTTTTGCTCCAGTTGGGCAATCTGGTGATCTAAAGTTTGGATTTGCTCAAGCCATTTCTCCAGTCGCTCGATCTCAAGCTTAACCTGATCCAGAGTGTGGATCGATTGACTCAAGCGCTCTTGCCAATAACTCAGTTCTTGTTGGATTTTCTGCCGCTCTGCTTGGAGCGGATCCCACTCCTGTAGCTGTTGGCGGAGCAATTCAATTTGATGATTAATGGCCTGAATCTGCGCCTCGCTGTATTTTTCGACCGCCAACAGGTCTTTGGCTACCTGCTGGTACTCTTCCACCTTTAAGATGCGATCGAAAACTTCTTTGCGATCTCGACCGGTTTTGAGAAAGTCTGCCGTGAAAGTCCCTTGGGGCACCCCAATCGTTGTGGCAAAGAGCCGCGCCAGGTCGGTACCGGCAGGTACGCCCAAATGTTGCCTCAGCCACGGCAGCACATCGGACTTGCGCTCATACTCTAGGCGCTGCTTCAGCTGGGGATCAAAGAGACGATATCCCTGCGTTACGCTGCGGCGAACATCGTAGGTGCGCTGATCCCATTGGGAGATGAATTGCACAGTCACCACTGCGTCGTTGGCCCCGGAGCGAATGATTTCTTCTTGGCTGTAGGGGCAGTAGTCGAACAAAACCCAGGCAATGGCTTCCAAAATGCTGGTCTTGCCCGCTCCGTTTTCTCCGCAAATGGCGTTAATACCTGGCTCAAACGTGAAGACGGCATCCTCATGAGATTTGAAGTTTTGTAAAGCGAGAGAGAGGATCCGCATAATCAGTCTTCTGCTCCCCATTCGCGACAGCGATGCGGAGCATCAAAAGCTCCCCTTAGGTGAGCATACACTTCAGATTCTCCTTGCCCATCCAAAACCTTTTCTTTAAGATCCAGCAGCAGCCGCGCTAGCTCTTCACTGCGTTTGCGGTAGTGGGCATGGCTGCTCAGCAGATCCCTGTAGATTTTCTCTTCGATTTGTAGCCTCTGCCCCTCTTCTTCCAAGGAAAGGGCAGCCGACCCGAGCTCTAAAGTATTGGCCTCAAAACGAAACAGAACCAGCAAGGCGCCGGTAAGCTGCTGAATTTGACACTGTAGGGCGCGGCTATCCAGCTCATGCTTGGCGAACCCCACCTGCCCCACCAGCCGCAACTCCACCATCGGCTCCATCTCACTTTCCTGAAAACGGGATCCCTTAGCCAAGGCAATGGCTGCTGCGGCAATCTGTTCGGGGGTTTCTCTGCCCTTGGCCTCCAGATAGAGCCGGCGGCGGGGCCGCTGATGGTAATCCTGCACCAACTCCGCTTGGGGTGGGCCATCTCCCCAGCGGACGCGATAGGCCCCCCGTTGGAAGTCCCATTCGGCAGTGCTGTTGGCCTCCAGGGATCCCGGGTTGAAGATCCACCCCCCCTCGGAATAGCTTTTGTGAATGTGTCCCAAGGCCAGGTAGCCCACTCCCGCCTCCCGCAAGGGCAACAGATCCCGGTAGCGCAAAGCGCCTTGGTAACGGGCAATTTGGCCTTCTAGACCGTGGTGGAACATCAACACCACCCGTTCTGGGCCGGGGGGCAACCGTCGAATGGCCGCCGCCAACTGCTCAATCGACCGAGGGGCTGCCGATCCGTACCACTGGGATCCAATCACCCGCACCCCACAGGGCAAATCCAGATACCCTCCCCGCCGGCCCGACCAGGGACGCAGCTCCAGTCCTTCTTCCCCTTCCTCAGGCTCCAGCAATATCAGCTCCCCGTGATCGGCCAAGTACCTCAGCCAACTGGTTTTCACGCCATAGGGGCGATTGTCGTGGTTGCCCTCGATGGCCAACACCGGAATCCCGGCCTGCTGCAGCTCCCGCAAGACGATCTGGGCTTGGTTGAGAACGCCGGGCTGAATCTGCCGATGCTCGAACAGATCTCCGGCGATGAGCACAAAGTCCACCGGATCCTGAATGGCATAGCGCCGGACAACATCCCGAAATGCCAAAAAGAAATCCTTGCTCCGCTCCGGGCTGTCGTAGCGGTCATAGCCCAGATGCACATCGGCCAGGTGTAAAAATGTGCAGGTTGAGCAGGCCATCCCCAGAGCACCTCGGCAAATTGTCCACAGTTTAGCAAACCCATCTTGTTCCCTACCCAAGATATAGGGATCCCTTCCTCTCAATCATCGGGTTCGCCCCGGCTATCTCCACTAGGGGTAGGTGCCGGCTGAGGATCTGAGGAAACCCTGGAATGGACGGCTGCCCAAGAGTTCTCTCAGGTGGAATCGATTAAATCCAGGATATTGTGCTTCATCTTGTTGCAAATGTTATCGAGGGGCAGATCATTGGGATCCCGGCCGAAGGGGTTTTCAATTTCGATGCCGATCTCTTCAACGCCAAACAACATAAAGCTCAGCCATCCCACAATGGGGCCGGTCATCCAACCCAAACCTTCCACCATCTGAAACGGCAAAGATAAACAGTAGAGCAATAACAACTGCTTCAAGTGCAGGGCATAAGCCATGGGCATTGGGGTCATGAGAATGCGCTCGCAAGCCCCCAGCGCATCCGCCATGCTGTTGAGCCGCTCCACCATGATCGTGAGCTGGTAGACCTCAACGCGGCCCTTTTGGTATTGTCGCTGTAAGTAATCTCCGATCCAATCCAAAAGGCAATTTGCAAGGGGGGGTGTTTGAGGCTTTGGAGACGTTGCAACTGCTCCGGGCTGAGCAGGGGCTGAATCTCATCCAGCAAAGGTTCCTGGCGCAGGTGCTGCTTCATGGCCATGGCAAAGGCGGGCAATAGATATAGAGTTTGGATCTTCTCTTCCCGGTCGCCGGGCTGCTTTTCTTCAATGGCTACCCAAATCAGGCGGGCCAAATTGCGCACGTCATTCACCACGGATCCCCAGGCTTTCCGCCCCTCCCAAAACCGTTCGTAGGCGGTGTTTGTCCGAAACACCAGCATCAAACCCAAAACGATGTTGGGCACAAACGCCACCAACGACGACAGCGCCAGGGGCAGCCCCAGCTTATACAGAATCGAAACCAGCACTCCGACCAAGCCGCAGGTAAAGGCGCGGGGCAGCACTGCCGGCACAACTGATCCTTGCAACTGCAGGGCCAGTCGAAACCAACGCAGCCCCTCTCCTGCAAGATACTTGCGAAGAACCACAGTGCAGCGTCGGCAAGCTTGCCCTCTGATCCTACAGCCACTCCTACAGCCACGGCCTGCCGCCCTAGAGGGGATCCCTTGCCCGCCTATCCTGAAAAGCGACAAGGGTGGCCTGTTGGAGATTTTTCAGCTGGAGATTCTGTAAACGTCAAGAGATGCCCAGGCAAACTTCACGAACAACTTCCAAAACCCCAAGTTACTGTGATAGACTCTCCGCCAGGCAACGAATTCAACGCTGTTCTGCGACGCCCCAACATGGCTGGAGTCCTCAAGCTCGACATTCAGGAATCGGCTGAAGAGCTCAAATCTCTACTTGGCAAGCAGTCCACACCGACCGGCAAGGAGCGGGTTCAAGCTCTCTACCTGCTCAAGATTGGGAAAGTCAAGACGATGACAGGCTTGGCTGAAATTCTGGGGCGGGACATCTCAACGATTTTTCGATGGTTTCAACGCTACAAGGCCAAGGGGCTAGAGGGCATGTTGACGGTGCCCCGCAACCAAGGGCGCAAACCCCTCATCCCCAAGCCGGTTTTGGAAATCCTCAAGCAGGAGCTGCATCAGCCTGGCCGATTCCGTACCTACAGCGACATTCGCGAATGGCTGCGGGAAACCCACGGTGTGGATGCTTCCTACAAAGTTGTGCATGAAACTGTTCGCTACCGTCTTAAGGTGCGCTTGCGGGGATCCCATGCTAAGCGGCGCAAAAGCGGGAGACAAGCCCCCCAGTTATCCCCCAATCTCTCCTGATCATGGCTGGGCGGCAGGGATCCAGAAACTGCTCTGCAGCAGAGGCGGGCCTGTGGGGGATTCGCTTCCTCCTGCCGGTTCGAGGGTGATGAGGAGGCGGGTCGGCTGCTCAGAATGGAGGGGTTGACTGAGCCATTGCAGGGATCCTTCCCCGTTGACGGCAAAAGTGCCGGCGTTTTCCAGCAGTCGTCCCCCTCCCTGGATCTCCGACTCCAGCCACAGTTGATAGGTGCTCCCTGGGGGGGCGGGAGCCATCTCGGAGGCCAAGAGCAGCACCTGCTTGGCATGGGGCGACCAGAGGGCTTGCACCAACAGGGGAGTGCTGAAGCTGGGATCCCGCAGCAGGGTTCGCTGCACCTGCGGTTGTCGTTGCCACTCTTGGTAGAGCCGTTGAACTGCCACCGACTCTCCCTCGATGGGGGATCCCCACTGCCAGCGCAGCCGCCAGTAGGCCGCTGTTATGGCCAGCGCGTAGATCCCCAATACCGCCAGGCTGCCCCAAAGGAGACGTCGCGGCCACAGGGGAGCCGAAGTTTGAATGGAGAGGGGGGCAGGTAGCCAAGCCCAACGCCGCAGCCGTTCCCTAGCCTGAAAGGCTGTCAACTCGTAGAGCCACAGGGCCACCGAGCGATCCCGCTGCAGGTCAAAGGCATTGGCGTGTTTCCAGCAAAACTCGAACACCTGCCGCACCACCTCTTCTGCCTGGTGAGGTTGCTTGAGAATGGCCAAGGCAATATCCAGCAGGCGCTTCCGATAGCGATCCTTGAGCAAAAAGTGGCTGCGGCGATCCCGCAGTTGGATCTGGCGCATTAACTGGAAATCGGTCAGCTCAGCCATACACCTTTGGGGCATCCGATGGGCCTATCCGGGCTGATTTTGGCTCAGCCGGTAGCACTAGGCTGGGGAACTTTCCAGAACTATACACTAGCCCTGGAGCCGGCTCCCTTGCGAGCTGACTTTACTTCTGATCGAAGCCGGCTTGGATCCCCCCTCTCAACAGTTCCGGCAGCAGGCCCCTTGCAGGAGTTGGGATCCCACCCCTCTCCGCGACCCTCAGGCGGCATCCTTCTCCACCACCTTCTCCACCTTTTCCGTGCCGGCAGGCTCGTCATCGCTGCTGGGGTTGTTCATCTCTTGTTTGAAACTCCGCAACGCTTTGCCAAAGGCGCTGCCCAACTCCGGTAGCTTCTTGGGGCCAAACACGACCACCGCGATCACCCCAATCACGGCCAGCTCTGGCAGGCCCATGCCGAAGATGCTCACGGCCAGGATAGGTTCGCTCGGCAGCAGAATAGTCATAAGTCCCCAAAACCTGAAAAGTAGAACAGACGGATCAACCCAGCTTGCAAGGGATCCATCCGTCCCACTCTAACAAGTTCTTCTCCCATGCAGAAAGGGTGTGGAAAGGGATCCCCTTCTGATACATTCACGCTGAACTCTCCTGAACATGGTTCAGGAAAGAAGCGATCGCATCCTGCCTATCTCTGAGCAGGAAGGCGGTATCCCGCAAAGCCCTGAGGAATACCCCCCGAGCGCTTTCCCCCTTCACTTCCCGGCAACCGTTGCGGTGGACTCAAGGATCAGGGGGAAACTTGGTCTACTATATCCCTCTCAATGACTTTTGCCAAACCGCCTAAAGCTCAGTAAATTCAGCAAAGTTCAGGGTTTTGGGGGTTAGAGGCATGCTCCTGGAAGCCTGACTTTATGCATAAAGCGCAATTCGAGAATGACAAAACTGCATAACCTGTTACAAAGTGTAACTGCCAATACCAAAGTTAACGGTTCGTTATCGCTAGGGTAGCCAGTGTTCACCCCACGGCAGCGATCATGGCGAACCAATTTGAACGCCTCAAAAGCGAAAAGGATGGGCTGGCGGTCAAGGCCGAGCTGGAGGCGTTTGCCCGGATGGGTTGGGAGAACATTCCTGAAGACGACCGGGATCACCGCCTCAAGTGGCTGGGGATCTTCTTTCGCAAGCGCACCCCAGGTCAGTTCATGCTGCGGCTGCGCCTGCCCAATGGGATCCTAACCAGCGGCCAAATGCGCATGTTGGGCGCAATCATCCACCCCTATGGAGAACAGGGCGTAGCCGACATCACCACCCGGCAGAACCTGCAACTGCGGGGCATCCCCATTGAAGAAATGCCCCAAATCCTGGGCTACTTGAAGGAGGTGGGCCTGACCAGCATCCAGTCGGGCATGGACAACGTGCGCAACATCACGGGATCCCCTCTGGCCGGTATTGACCCGGATGAGCTGATCGATGTGCGCGGTCTCACCCGCAAGGTGCAGGACATGATCACCAACAACGGCGAGGGCAACCCTTCCTTCAGCAACCTGCCGCGCAAGTTCAACATCGCCATCTGCGGTTGTCGCGACAACTCCGTGCATGCGGAGATCAACGACCTGGCCTTTGTGCCCGCCTTCAAAAATGGCCGCCTGGGCTTCAACGTCCTGGTGGGCGGCTTTTTCTCGGCTCGCCGCTGCGCCGAGGCAATTGGCCTAGATGTCTGGGTGGATCCCCGCGATGTGGTTCCTCTGTGCGAGGCGGTGCTGCTGGTCTACCGGGATCACGGCCTGCGGGCCAACCGGCAAAAGGCGCGGTTGATGTGGCTCATTGACGAGTGGGGCCTAGAGAAGTTCCGGGCGGCTGTGGAGCGCCAGATAGGCCACCCTCTGCTCAGGGCAGCGGAAAAAGATGAGGTGGTCTGGCACAAGCGGGATCTGCTGGGGGTGCATGCCCAGAAGCAGCCGGGCCTCAACTTTGTCGGCCTGCATGTGCCGGTGGGGCGGCTCAACGCCCTGGAGATGATGGAGCTGGCCCGCTTGGCGGAGGTGTACGGCTCCGGAGAGCTGCGGCTGACGGTGGAGCAGAACGTGCTCATCCCCAATGTGCCCGACTCCCGAGTGGCCCCGCTCCTCAAAGAGCCGCTCTTGAAGAAGTTCTCCCCCAACCCAGGGCCCTTGCAGCGGGGGTTGGTGTCCTGTACGGGCAACCAGTTCTGCAACTTTGCCCTCATCGAGACCAAAAACCGGGCTGTGGCCTTGATGGAGGAGCTGGAGGCGGAGCTGGAGATCCCCCAAACGGTGCGCATCCACTGGACGGGCTGCCCCAACTCCTGCGGCCAACCCCAAGTAGCCGATATCGGCCTTATGGGCACCACTGCTCGCAAGGACGGCAGGGTGGTGGAGGCCGTGGACATCTACATGGGGGGAGAGGTGGGCAAAGACGCCAAGCTGGGCGAATGCGTGCGCCAAGGGATCCCTTGCGAAGACCTCAAGCCCGTCTTGGTGGAGCTACTGATTGAGCACTTCGGGGCCAGGCCGCGTCAGCATCCGTCCGCCGCCCAGGCTTCTGTTTTGGTAACCCGCTAGCGGTTCTGTTGCCGTCCTGAAAGTTTTTCTTTCTTCGTCGTTGTAAATCTTGGAGGTTTCGATGTCTAAGCTGTTCAGCACTTCCTCTCCCGTCTCCCGTCGGCAATTTTTGGCCGGGGTGGCTGCTCTCACGGCTGGGGCGGCCACGGCTGGGATCCCGCGCGCCCAATCGCAATCCTTGGGCAAAGGCTACTGGGTGGCGCAGGCCGATACTCCCGAAACCACCAGCGCCAAGCTGGGGTTCATCGCTCTAACCGACGCGGCCCCCCTGATCATCGCCAAAGAAAAGGGGTTCTTTGACAAGTACGGCATGAAGGACGTAGAGGTGGTCAAGCAGGCCTCTTGGGGCACCACCCGCGACAACTTGGTGCTGGGATCCGCCGCCGGCGGCATCGATGGGGCACACATCCTCACCCCCATGCCCTACCTCATCACTACCGGCAAAGTTACCGATGGCAAGCCGGTGCCTATGTACATTTTGGCCCGTCTCAATCTGGACGGTCAGGGCATCAGCATTTCCAACCAATATCGGGATTTGCAAATCGGCCTGGATAGTTCCCCCCTCAAGGCCAAGTTTGCCGAGCTTCGAGCTGCCGGCAAAGATCCCAAATGTGCGATGACCTTCCCCGGTGGCACCCACGACCTATGGATGCGCTACTGGCTGGCCGCAGGCGGGATCGATCCCACTAGCGACGTCTCCGTCATTGTGGTGCCGCCGCCGCAGATGGTGGCCAATATGAAATCCAGAACCATGGAAGCCCTCTGTGTGGGCGAGCCTTGGAATGCCCAGCTGGTGAACCAAAAAGAGGGGTATAGTGCCCTCACCACCGGCGAGCTGTGGAACGGCCACCCGGAAAAGGCCTTTGCCCTGCGGGCCGACTGGGTGGATGCGCACCCGAAAGCCACCCTTGCCCTGTTGAAAGCGGTGCTAGAAGCCCAGATCTGGTGCGACCAGATGGAAAACAAAGAGGAGATGTGTCGCATCATCGGCGACCGCCGCTGGCTGGGGGTGCCTGTGCCCGATATCTTGGGCCGTTCTCGGGGCACTTTTGACTACGGCACCGGCAAGGTCGTTGAAAACAGCCCCCACCTGATGAAGTTCTGGCAGAACTACGCTTCCTACCCCTTCAAGAGCCACGATCTCTGGTTCTTGACCGAAAACATCCGCTGGGGTTACCTACCTGCCGACACCGATACCAAAGCCTTGGTGGAGCGGGTGAATCGGGAAGAACTCTGGCGAGAAGCTGCCAAAGCCATTGGTCAGGGGGCAGCCATTCCCCCCAGCACCTCTCGAGGAGTGGAAACCTTCTTCGACGGGGTGCAGTTCGATCCCGAAAATCCTGCCGCCTACCTGGAGAAATTGGCGATTAAGAAGCTGGCCTAGCCTGATCTTCTCAATTCTTCCAGAGCAAGTTGCAAAAACCCTTGCAAGCCCTCTGCCCAGGAGAGAAGGGATCCCCGAATCCCCACAAAGAGTGTTCAACTGAAACCCCTTCTCTCTTGGGATCCTCTTAAGTTGACTTCAACCTTACTCCCAGCAAGCCATGAGGATTTTCCACTCTGCCCTACAGTTGGGCTACCACCTCTTTCGGATCCTGCTTCCCCTACTGGTTGGCCTAGGCCACTGGCTGCTGAAAACCAGCCCAGGCTTTGTTCTTCAGTCCAATGCCGGGCTCCACTCCCCGGCCAGCTCTGCATCTTCTTCTGCTTGGAGGCAGCGAGTCCAAATCCACCAAGTGCTGCGCCGCGTTCTTTTGCCCACCACGGCCATTTTAATAGTGCTCGTTCTCTGGCAAATTGCCTATAGCCGCCCCGGAGCCAACTTGCCCACCCCTCTCCAGGTTTGGCAGGACACCTGGGATCCCCTCATTAAAGATCCCTTTTTTGACTATGGCGGCAATGCCAAAGGGCTGTTCTGGCAAATTTGGGCCAGCTTGCGGCGGGTGTTCATTGGGTTTGCCCTGGCCGGCTTGGTGGGGGTTGTGGGCGGCATGATCATCGGGGTCAATCGCTGGCTGTACGAGGCTTTGGATCCCATTTTTCAGGTGCTGCGCACGGTGCCGCCTTTGGCCTGGCTGCCGATTTCTTTGGCTGCCTTTCGAGATGCCAACCCTTCCGCCATTTTCGTAATCTTCATTACGGCCCTCTGGCCCATTTTGATCAACACCGTTGTCGGCGTACAGCAGATCCCACAGGACTACCGCAACGTGGCCAGAATTGTGCGCATGTCCGGCTGGAAGTACTTTTTCAAAATCGTTTTCCCGGCAACTGTGCCCTATATTTTTACCGGCTTGCGCATTGGGGTGGGCTTGTCTTGGCTGGCCATTGTGGCAGCGGAAATGTTGATTGGCGGTGTGGGCATCGGGTTCTTCATCTGGGATGCCTGGAATAGCTCCCGCATCAGCGAAATCATTCTGGCTTTGATCTATGTCGGGATGGTGGGTCTTCTGCTGGATCGCATCACGGCTTGGATTGGCTCGCTGGTGGTGGCTGAGGATCGCTAAATGAGCTTGGCCGAGTTTTAGATTGGTTGCTGACAATTTCTCCATGCTCTCAGAAATCATCTCAGGGGAATCATGAAGACTCAGCCTTACATTGAAGTGGATCATGTCGACAAGGAATTTCTCCTCGACAACGGAGAGGTCTATCCTGTCCTGAAAGACATCCACCTGGAGATCCAAAAGGGGGAATTTGTCTCGTTGATCGGCCACTCCGGCTGTGGCAAATCGACCCTGCTCAACATCATCGCCGGCCTGGAAAAGCCTTCCCGCGGAGGCATTCTCCTGGAGGGCCGACAAGTTACAGATCCCGGCCCAGATCGCATGGTGGTGTTTCAGAACTATTCCCTGCTGCCCTGGCTGACCGTGCGGGAGAACATTGCCCTGGCCGTGGACGAGGTGCTGGGATCCCTTCCCAAAGCAGAGCGGGACCGGATTGTGGCAGAACACATCCGCCAGGTGGGGTTGCAGGGGGCAGCCGACAAGCGACCGGCCCATCTGTCAGGAGGGATGAAACAGCGGGTAGCCATTGCCCGGGCTTTGGCCATCCGTCCGCGGGTGCTGCTGTTGGATGAGCCCTTTGGCGCTCTGGATGCCTTGACGCGCGGCAACCTGCAGGAGCAACTGATGGAGATTGCCCAGGCGGAGCAGCTCACCTGTGTCATGGTTACCCACGATGTGGATGAGGCGCTGCTGCTTTCGGATCGGGTGGTAATGATGACCAATGGCCCGGAGGCCCGCATTGGCCAGATTTTGCGGATCCCTTTTCCTCGACCCCGCCATCGTTTGGAAGTGGTGCGTCACCCCGACTACTACAGCCTGCGGGGAGAGATGATCTACTTTCTCAACCAGCAAAAGCGGGCTCGCCAAAAAACGCCTGTTCGCGTGGCCATTGCCAAACACGGCCTGGAGAAGGTCAATTTGGAGGTTGGCTTTGTGCCCCTCAACGACTGCGCCCCGCTGGTGGTGGCGCAGGAAAAAGGCCTGTTTCAAAAGCATGGCCTGGAGCAGGTCACCCTGGTGCGGGAGCCAGGCTGGAAGACCATCTGGGAAGGGATCCGCTCCGGTCGGCTGGATGCGGCCATGGTGGTGGCCGGGATCCCGTTGGCTTCCACGTTGGGGGTGGGGGGAGTTCCGGTGCCTTTGATTACCGCGCTAACCCTCTCCCGCGGCGGCAACGCCATTACCTTTGGGCGCAGACTTTGCCTGCAGGGTGTTCTCAGTCCCTGGGATCTGCGCCAACACCTCCGGCAAACTCCTGACGTGGTTCATACCCTAGGGGCGGTGCACCCGGCCTCAATGCAAAACTTCTTGCTGCGCCATTGGCTGGCTAGCGCGGGGGTGGATCCGGATCGGGATGTCACGTTAACCGTGATCCCGCCGCCGCAAATGGTGGCCCACCTCAAGGCCGGCAACATCGATGGCTACTGCGTGGGCGAGCCCTGGAACTCCCGCGCCGTGCGGGAACAGGTGGGGGTTATCGTCGCCACCACCCCTGAAATCTTACCCAGCCACATTGAAAAAGTGCTGACAGTGCGCCAGGATTGGGCGCAAAACTACCCCCGTACCCATGTAGCTCTGGTCAAGGCACTACTGGAGGCTTGTCACTACTGCGATCAGCCGCAGCACCGTTCTGAGATCTTGGAGTGGCTGGCTCAGCCCCAGTATGTGGGCGTGGCCCTGGAGGATCTGCAGCCGGGGTGGACGGGTATTCTGCAGCGGGGAATTGCCGATGAATCCCAAGCCCTCACCGGTTTTCACCAGTTTGCCAACGGGCGCAACACCTGTCCGGAAAGATTGGAACACCTCTGGATCCTGACGCAGATGGCTCGCTGGGGACTCTGCGCTTTTCCCCGCAATTGGGTTTCGGTTCTCGACCAAGTTCTGGACAGCGAAACCTACGCCCTAGCCGCCAGAGAACTGGGCCTGCCGGATCGGGCCCACGACCGCGGAGCTTTACTCTTTGGCGATGGATCCCGCTTTGACGGAGAGGATCCCGTTGCTTACCTGGAGTCGGTGGCCATCCGGCAGGATCTGAAGCTGCAGGAGTACCAGCTCAGCGAAGTTTAGCTTTTGTTACCTTAAACTCTCGATTGGAAAACACCATGATGACCAGCTCCCGCACGTTCTCCTCACCGCTATCTTCTGCTTCTCCGGTTGCAGGACTGCCCCTTCTTTGTCTTCAGAATGTGGGCAAGACCTACTTCACCTCAGCAGGGCCCTTCGTTGCGCTGGAAAATATCAATCTGGAAGTGGCCGCCGGTGAGTTTGTTTGCATTATCGGCCACTCGGGTTGTGGCAAATCCACCTTGATCAACATGGTGGCTGGGTTTTCCACCCCCACTTCGGGATCCATCGCCCTCAAGGGCCAGCCCATCACTTCCCCAGGGCCGGATCGGATGATGGTGTTTCAACATTATTCCCTTTTGCCCTGGCTAACGGCTTTTGAAAATGTTTATCTGGTGGTGGATCAGGTTTACCCAAACAAATCCCGGCGGGAGAAAAGGGAAATCGTTGAAGAACACCTAGAATTGGTAGGTTTGGCGGAAGCAGCCCACAAGCGGCCCAAGCAGCTTTCTGGAGGCATGAAGCAAAGGGTAGCCATTGCCCGTGCTCTTGCCGTTCGTCCGCAAGTTTTGCTCTTGGATGAGCCTTTTGGGGCCTTGGATGCCATTACCAAGGAAGATCTACAAGATGAGCTGCTGGCCATTTGGCGGGATCACCGCTGCACAGTTTTGATGATTACCCACGACATCGACGAGGCTCTCTACTTGTCAGACCGTGTGGTGATGATGACCAACGGCCCCGCTGCCCATATCGGCGAGATCTTGACCATTCCCTTCGAGCGACCGCGCATCCGCTCCCGCATTATGGAAATGCCCGAGTTCTACGAATTGCGTAACCGCGCCCTTGACTTCCTCTATCGTCGCTTTGCCCATAGGGAGGATTAAGCTAGGAATCAAAACGCTTGGGGAGGGAAGTTGATGGCCGCTGCTCCGGTTCAGGTAGCTCCAACCGATCTCCCAATGGAGAAGCGGGTCTCTACCCTGCCCAAAACCCTTGCCGACTATCTGGCCAATCCGGTTGCCCAAACCAAATGGGTAGATGGCTACATTGTGGAGAAAGTGGGGCAAACTTTAGGGGATGCAAAGCTCCAAACCCGACTTCTCTTCCGTTGGGCCGGTTATGTCGAACATCAGCAATTGGGAGGCATGGTTTTGGTGGAGGCTCCCTGCCAAACGACAGGCAAAGTCAGAAGACCTGATGTTGCCTACCTGTCTCCAGATTTAATCCAGCAATTTGGAGAGGATATTGCCACTTTGCCGCAGAGCTATCCCCTCACTGGAGAGATCCTCTCCCCAACCGACTCTGGAGAGGACATTTTCTTGAAAGCCCAGGAGTATCTCAGCTCCGGTGCGCTGGAAGTCTGGCTGGTTTTTCCCAAAAGCAAATTTATTTTTATCCAGACTCAGGATCGCCACCTTTGGCTAACCGAACAAGAGACTGCCAAAAGCCAGGTTGTATTGCCCGGATTTGAGATCCAAGTGGCCGATCTCCTCGGCTAAGAGATCCTTAACCTGATGGCCTATCGGGATCCAAAATGCAAGACACTCATCCATCCTGACAGGGATCCCAACTCATGGTGACCGCGATGGAGTCGGAAAAAGCTGTCATCAAAACCCTATGTCCCTACTGCGGCGTAGGGTGTGGATTGGAGGCGGTTTCGACAGCCTCAGGTGACTGGAAAATGAGAGGCGACCGGGATCATCCTTCCAGCTTGGGGATGGTCTGTGTAAAGGGGGCTACGGTTCTGGAGGCAGTTGGTCGAGATCGGCTGCTCTCTCCCCTGTTTCGGGAGAGCTTGGATCAGCCCTTTCGCCGCATTTCTTGGGATCAGGCTTTTGAGGAGATGGTTTCTCGGCTGCGCCGCCTCAAAGACAATCCCCACTCCATAGCCATGTATGGATCGGGGCAGTTGCTCACTGAAGACTATTACGTTGCTCAAAAGCTCATTAAGGGCTGCCTGGGCACCAATAATTTTGACACCAACTCGCGCCTGTGCATGTCCTCAGCCGTCTCGGCCTACACCCAATCCCTGGGATCCGATGGCCCCCCCTGCTGCTACGAGGATCTCGATCTCTGCAATCTGGCTTTTCTGGTGGGCACCAACACCGCCGAGTGCCACCCCATTCTTTTTAATCGCCTGAAGAAGCGGCACAAGCCCGGATCCCCCCTCAAAATGGTGGTCGTGGATCCCCGGCGCACTCAGACAGCAGAAGCTGCCGATCTCCACTTAAAAATTCGCCCCGGTACGGATATCGATCTTTTCAATGGGATTGCCCATTTGTTGTTAAAGTGGGGATCAATGGCTACCGATTTTATCGAGGGCTGCACCCAAGGTTTTGCCGAATATGCAGCTTTGCTGGCCGATTATGAACCGCAGATTGTGGCCCAGCGCTGTGGAATTGCCACCGAGGATTTGATCGAAGCAGCCAAGCTTTGGCAGGGATCCCAAAGGGTTCTCTCCCTTTGGTCGATGGGCCTAAACCAGTCCAGCGAGGGCACCGCCAAGATCACCAGCCTAATCAATCTCCATCTCCTAACTGGGCAAATTGGCCGACCGGGGACCGGCCCCTTTTCCTTGACCGGCCAGCCCAATGCCATGGGCGGTCGAGAGGCAGGGGGGTTATCTCATCTGCTGCCGGGATATCGGCTGGTGAGCCATCCCCAGCATCGGGCAGAGGTGGAGCAGGCTTGGGGTTTGCCCAGCGGTTCCCTCTCTCCCTGCCCAGGGCTGAGGGCCACCGAGATGATTGCCGCTCTGGAGACGGGATCCCTGCAGTTCTTTTGGATTGTGGCCACTAATCCTTTGGTGAGCTTTCCGGATCTGGAACGGGTCAAAAAAGCCCTGAAAAAGTCTCCCTTTACTGTTTACCAAGAGGCTTATTACCCTACGGAAACGGCAGAATATGCCCATTTGCTTTTGCCTGCCTGTCAGTGGAGCGAGAAAACCGGGGTGATGACCAACTCCGAGCGCAGGGTTACCCTTTGTCAAGCCTTTCGAGACCCCCCTGGCGAAGCCCGACCCGATTGGGAGATCTTTGCTGAAGTGGGGCGCAGGTTGGGCTTTGAAGCGCAATTTTTCTTCCAAACCGCGGCAGAGGTTTATGCAGAATTTGCCGCCCTTACCGCAAATCGCCTCTGCGATCACTCCGGCCTCAGCCATGCCCTTTTGGCAGAACAAGGCCCTCAGCAATGGCCTTATCCCAAAGAAAGAACCTCGGCCCCTAAGTCCACTCGCCTCTACACAGATTGGCGTTTCCCGACCCCCGATGGCCGCGCCCGCTTTATCCCCCACCATTCCCGTGGCCTAGCAGAGCCGCCGGATCCCCAGTTTCCCTACGTATTAACCACGGGCAGGCTTTACGGCCATTGGCACACCCAAACCCGCACCGGCAGGATTGAAAAAATCAAGCAAATGCACCCCCAACCCTTTATTGAAATCCATCCTCGCGATGCGGAAAAACTGGGCATCCAAGATGGAGATTGGGTTCAAGTGCGTTCTGCCCGCGGACGGGCCTATTTCCCGGCCAAGATAACTGCCAACATTGCTCCCGGTACGCTATTTGTACCCATGCACTGGGGATCCCTCTGGGCAGAACAAGCCGAGTGTAATGCCCTTACCCATGACATCAGTTGTCCCGATTCCGGCCAGCCGGAATTAAAAGCCTGTGCCGTTGCTCTTGAGAAAGCCGACCCACCGCTCAAGCAATCCCCTCAACTCTAGATTTGGTTCCTAATCGAGGTTCCCATGACTCTGTTTCAGTTTGAGCAAGATTTTGCCGACTCTCTGCGATGCATCCCCATGACCTTGCGCCTAAAGCTGGATTTGTGCGGGATCAAGCTCAAGCTCCATCAATGGGCCAAGTTTTCCCTAGAAGAGCGGCGGAAGTGTGTTGATTGGCCCTCTGAATCTCCACAGGATCTAGAAGAACTCCGCAACCATCTGCGCCATTTGGTTCGCTCCATCTGCCACGAAGAGGTGCAAGAGATTCCCATTGATCCCCAGCCTGAATGGCAAAATCCCAACCAGATCCCAATGGCTGTCCAACAAAAAGCTCAAGACCTGGGGATCCGGCTTGCCCTCGATTTCTGGAGAAACTTGCACGATATCCAGAGATTTGCCTTGCTGAAGTTGAGCCGATCCCATCACGAAAACAAAAATTTCTTGCCCGCTCTGCGAGAGTTTGGCCTGAAGATGGCGAGGGATGGTGATTGCAGTTACTCTGAATCTATTTGAGAGAGATAGTCTGATACATTTACGCTGAACACTGCTGAACATCACTGTTCAACTATGCAGCGATAGCATTCTGTTTGTTTCCATTCGCGTTAGCGGGACGGAG
>NZ_JBSSBO010000034.1:0-32175 GCF_054058915.1 Thermostichus sp. MS-CIW-41 | reverse complement strand
TACAACTCTTTGCCGCAAATCCAAAGAATGAGTCGGCATTCCTTTCTCTCCTTCCTCTTGAATACCTGTACCCTATTTTAAATTAAAAGGCTGTATCTTTTTTGGAGTTACCTATGTCTAAGCTGGACTCAAAAAATGCACCTGGACACCAGGTACTGGCTGCGGCAGGTAAAAAGGCACTTCGACCGGGGGGCTTTGGCGCTACCGAACGGCTCTTCAAGTTTGCCGAGTTCCGTCGAGGAGAAACTGTGCTGGAACTTGCCTCAGGCCTTGGCTACACGGCTATTCGATTGGCAAAGCGCTATGGCATACATGTTACCGGCATTGAGAAAAATCCAGATAACATTGCTCGCACTCGCGCTAATGTTTCTGCAGCAGGGCTAGCCGGCCAAGTTGAGATCCTCGAGGGCGATATCTTTCACCTAGATCAAATCGATCAGAAATTTGACTATGTCTTGGCGGAAGCTATTTTAACAATGCAGTCCGATGCAGGAAAATCTAAGATTTTGTCAGGGATTTACAATTGTCTCAAGCCAGGGGGTAAGTTCCTCAGCCATGAGCTGCGAGTTGAGGGATCCAACAGCGACGCTATCCGCAAGGAGTTATCCTCCGTAATCCATGTCAATGCCAATCCTTTATCTACTGACAGCTGGCTTGCAACTGTTCAGCAAGCAAATCTTACGGTTGTCCAGTATGCCACCGGCCCCTTAACTTTGCTCAATCCCGTTGCTATTGCTACAGAGGAAGGATTGCCGACGCTCTTAACTATGGTGTGGAATGTGCTTACACGTCCTGTAATCCGGCAGCGGATCTTATCTATGAAGCAAATCTTTAGCCGATATCGAAATAACCTAGGCTACATCATACTGATTGCCAAGAAGGAGGCTTAATGATGTCTCTTGTCTCCCCTGAGTCACCTTTTTTGCAGCTCAAAGATCACATTGCTTATTCTGTGGAAGGAGTTCTCAGCAAGATCATTTGGAAAAGTGAAGTCTGCCAACATACTCTTTTCTGTATGGCGGGAGGCACAAGTATTTCCGAGCATACCTCCACAAGGGACGCTACTCTCCACGTCATTGAAGGAACTGGAGTCTTAACCCTTGCAGGTGAGAAGATCTCTCTATCTCCGGGCATATTTGTCTTAATTTCGGCAAATGTTCCCCATGAGTTAGAAGCCACTGCTGACCTTGCTTTTGTTCTGACTTTATCAAAGGCAAGTTAAGAACGCCGCCTTTTACTCAGCCAGCCGCTTAACATCGCCAAAGCAAACATTCCCAGCAAAGCAAAGCCCAGCAGCCACCTTCCCTGCTCTAGGATCCCTGCCCCCAGAGCCACTACTGGGGGTGTAGAGACGGCAATGCCCAAAGCTAGGGCGAGAAGAAAGTTCTGCCATTTTATTTGGGTTAGGCCGGCGGCGTAGGCGACAAAGTCGAATAGGCCCGTCATTAAAAAACCAGCTGTAAGAAAAATATTGTTTTCCAGATAGTTAGCTGAAAGGGCATCGACTTTGTACATCCATTGTCGCCCAACTACTCGCTGTACTAGGTCTCTACCAAACTTTCTGGCTAGGTAGAAGTTAAGTGTACAAGAGATAAAATCAGCAATTGCAATGTAAAGGATTCCCGATCCAAATCCAAAGAGGGCTCCTGCCAAGATGGAGTAAAGGGTGCTGGGTATGGCAGGAATAATAATACTCAGGGAGCGTAATCCAATCAGGGCAAGGGGTGCCCAGGGGCCTAGTTTTGCTATAAATTCTCGAGTTGCCTCTGGATCTAAGCGACGGGCCAGCAAGATGGCAGCTAACAGGACAACAAGCAACAACAGCAGTGAGAGGATGTCTTTCCTTTTTCTGGAATTGATTTTGCTGCTAGAGGACAAATCCTCTGAGGGGGTAGGGGACGATCCTACTGACTCGCCATCTGCTGACTTGTCAAAGGTAGTGCCGGGCGGATAATAGAGTTCATCCTTCAGGATCCAACCTGTTTTCTGTTGCAGATAGGCATGTGTGCTCAAGCCCAGACGCTTTGCCTCGGTGGCAACAGCCTTGTAGTCTAAGCCCAATAGCTCGCAGAGCTCTTTTTGTCGAATACCAGAAGGTGGCTGCATAGGGCAAAAGATCTCTACTTTCTCTGCTAGATGCTTAAGGTTTCCGAGGGATGCTCGAAGTAGGCATGATTTTCATAAGGCTTGTTTTGCTAGTGTAGAAGGTGTCATGTATTTTGCTTTTTAGAGGTTGATAATGATCTTGTGTATTGGCGATGTTCTTAGTTTAGCAGAATTGCAACAGATTCTGTCCCTCATAGCCGATGCTGAATTTGTGGATGGTGCTCTGACGGCAGGCTGGAATGCCAGGCTTGTCAAAAACAATAGGCAAATGCCAAAGGGATCCCTTCAGCAACGGAAGATAGAGGAGATTATCTTGGCAGCTCTAGAGCGTAATTTGTTGTTCCAGATGGCTGCCCGGCCCAAGCTCATTCATTCCATTTTAATTAGCTGCTACGAAGCGGGAATGTCCTATGGCACTCATACCGACGATGCGCTGATGCTCGATCGGCATCAGCTGATGCGCACGGATATTTCCTTTACGCTATTTCTAAGTGCCCCTGAAGACTATGATGGCGGTGAGCTGAAGATCGAGAGTAGCGAGGGGGAGCAAGCCTACAAGCTGCCGGCGGGTGCTTTGATCCTCTATCCTGCTTCCACCTTGCACCGAGTTGAGCCTGTAACCCGTGGGATCCGCTATGCTGCCGTCAGTTGGGTTCAAAGCCTAATTAGGGATCCGCAAGAACGCGAGATCCTCTTTGATTTACAGACTGTGCGGCAGCAGATGTTTCAGGAATCGGGCAAGACACGCCACTTTGATTTGATCTCCAAAGTTTACGCGAACCTGCTGCGGAAATGGGCAGAGCTCTAGAGGGATCGAAGAAAATAGAGCAGGGCTTCTCTGTCTTCAGCAGCCATATTTTTAAAGATCTCGCGGGAGCGTTCAGCTTCTCCCCCATGCCAGAGAATGGCCTCCTCGAGGCTGCGGGCGCGGCCATCGTGCAAATAGCCGGAGGAGGGCAGAACTGTCTGCGACAAGCCGATGCCCCACAAAGGGGGGGTGCGCCATTCTCGGCCCGTGGCCTCGAAGTCAGCGCGGCCATCTGCTAGTCCTTCGCCCATGTCATGCAACAGCAAATCGGTGTAGGGGTGGATGACTTGGTTGGCCAGGGCAGGGATCTCATGAATGCCGGTTTGTAGCTCTGGTCGGTGACACTTGGCGCATTGGGCTTGGACGAAGAGCTTTTCCCCTCGCTGAACTTGGGGATCCTGCCAAAGGGCGCGGCCAGGCACGGCCAGGGTTTGCACGTAAACGGTTGTCGCTTGGAGAGTGGCCTCGTCGATATCTTGGCTGCCATCCGCGGCCGGAAAAAGAGGATTCGTGACACCCATGTCGTTGGCGTAGGCGGCCGCAGTTTGTTGCCTGAGGTTGGGGGTATTGGCTTTCCAACCAAACCGTCCCAGCACCAGACGCTGCTGCTCTTGATCCCAAACCAAGTTGGGGCGGCCAGAGATGCCATCCCCATCGGCGTCGTCAGGATCGGCTGCTGCCAGGATCCTAGAAGCGGGAACGGCCTCCAGTAGGCCCGCTCCAAACACCGGCTGGGGGATCCGCAGGGAGATGAGGACAGGATCGATGGGCGATCCCTCCAGAGTTAACAGCTTTACAACAGGAGAACGCAGCCTGTAGGGAGTTCCGTCGGCGTACTCTCTGGTCTGCTCTACCCAGTGCAACTCCACCTTGGCCTCTGGCCGATAGCCCCGAACGGCCTTTTCTTGAACCTGCGTGCCGATGCCGGCCACAGGGGGAGTGTTGCTATGAGGAGCAATGGCCTCCCATCCAAAAGGCTGGGGATCCCCGCTTCTATCCAGGGATCCAACCTGGCTGACTCTGACGACCCGCTGCCCCTTGTCAGGAAAACCTCGGCCGTTTTTAACATGACAACCGGCGCAGGAGTTGTTGTTGAACAGAGGCCCAAGGCCGGGGTTAACAGGCGCCGGAGCGGTGACGAAGCGAGCCTCAAAGGCGATGTCCCCCAGGGCATGCAACCTGGCCCAGCGGGGATCCAAGTTGGGAGCCGGCTGCTCGTAGGCTGTTGAGGTGCGGTTCCAAAGGGTTGTTTCGCCACCCGCTCGAGGGGGCAATGGCTGGGATCCCTCTGGGGCAGCGGGGAAAGCCAGAAAGCTCGCCGCCCAAAGAGAGGCCAATCCCAGCATGAAAATCTGGAGAAGACGACGCATCGGCTATCAAAATATCGGCAACTCAGCTCTTTTGGGACTTTCTTACTACTGCAGGAGCGGCACAACTTCCTGAGCAAAGCTGTCGAAAGCGTCTTCAATTTTTTCCATAGCGGCAGTAATAGATCCACGGGCATTGGCATCGCAAAGGCTTTTTTCGATAGGGGCAGGGATCCCCTGGAGAGCCGCCGCCGCTGCTTGTAACTCCGACTGAATTTGACTATCCAAATTGGGATTGATGTCCCGGACAAATTGGCTCAGGCCACGACCTTTTCTATCTCTAAATCCGCCCAAGTAAGCATACTGAACGCTGCGCACATTGGCCTGGAACTCCGGCAGCGAATGGTGGGCAAAGCGACTTTCCAGCAGAAAAGGATTTTGCTGGGCGAAGGCTTCGCCAATTTTGACCTTGCCCAGCTCGTCCAACATGCCGAGAATACCTTGGGCTATTTCTTCAGCAGCAGCTTGCAGCGTGAGATAACTCTTGCTGCCCTCGCCGGCTTTTACCCATTCTTCGCGAAAAGCAGGCAGCCCTTGCACTCCCTCTGTCCAGCTTTTGAGCAGCTTTGCCGCCGTATCCGCCAAAACTGGGCCAAGGGCAGCCAAGTACTCCCGATCCCGCTCGGTAAAGTCTTGCAAAGACTTGTTGTTATCCACGCCAAAGAGCAAGAAGGCCACGGCATGAAATCCCTTTTGCCCGCTTTCCAACTCGGCCACGGTCTCTGGAGTGAGGGGATCGCCGCTGTTGAGAACTTCCAGCACCTCCACCTCGTTCAGGGGCCATTCGTCCAAATCCGCATCCAGCCCCAAATAAGCCGCCGGCCCAAAGGCAAAAGCCTCGCTCTCCTCCCAAGTGATGCGGGCAACAGACCAAGCCTGGCGAGCCGCTTGCAAAGTCTGGGCATTGGGATCTTGCACGAAGGCCTGGATGGCCTGAGACAGGGCCTGGGTATCGGCGACCAACTGCTCATAGGCAGGGATCACCACCTGATCGGCAAAGTCGAGCAAAATCTGCCGATCCTGAAACCGCTGCTCAGGAGAGAGCACAACGGCTGGCCGGCGAGAGCCTGCCCCTTCTTCCCCACCCTCGCCGCCGCCATCCACCGGGATAGGCCGACACTCCGGGTTCATTTGAGCTGCCTGCTGAGGCGAAGCCTGGCTCAGGGCCGGTGGATCCCCGCCGCCCGCAGCCGAGGGATCCTTTTGGGTTTCCCCGCAAGCGGCCCCGCTGACCAGAACATAAAGCCCTATCCCCGTCCACAGCTTCAGATACCTCGACATCTCCTCCGACTCCTTTGCCCTCGACTTGGCCAACTTTGGCTTGATTGTAATCCAGCTATTGCGACTCAATCTTAAGAAGGGAGAGATTTTTATCACCGGCTGCCACCGGATCGCCCGGCTTGTCCCTCTGCGGGCCAGCTTCCATCTGCAGCTTCCCCAGGTGGGGCTATGGGCGGATACAAGTCCGACTCTTAACAAAACTTAACTCTAAAGACATTGATATTTGTTTGCAAGAAGCCTAGAGTAGGTCACAGCTCGCTGTTGAGATTTACTCTCAACAGTTGGTTACGTGTCTCGAAAGGATGTGTCCGTGCGGCCAGAGGCGGGCCTGGGGCAAGGTCTCTGGCCTTTTCCTAGAAAAGCTTGTTTAGAAACGCAAGAGGAGCGGAGATGACAGCGACGACACTCAAGCAAGAAGGGGGATCTAGCTCGCAACAACAGATCCCGTGGTGGGCGGGCAACGCCCGTTTGACCGATCTTTCTGGCCGGCTGCTGGGGGCGCATGTGGCCCATGCCGGGCTGATCGTTCTCTGGGCAGGGGCGATGACCCTGATCGAGTTGGCCAAGTTTGACCCCAGCCGACCGATGTATGAGCAGGGGCTGATTCTCTTGCCCCACCTGGCCAGCTTGGGGCTGGGGGTGGGATCCGGCGGGGAAGTCCTGGATACGGATATCTACTTTGCGGTGGGAGCGATCCACCTCATCAGCTCTGCCTTTTTGGGGTTTGGCGGCATTTTTCATGCCCTGCGCGGGCCGGCGGTGCTGGATCCCAAAGCCTTTCCCCTGTTTAGCTACGACTGGCAAGACAAAAACAAGATGACCACCATCCTAGGGATCCACCTGGTGCTGCTGGGATTGGGAGCCTGGCTTTTGGTGCTCAAGGCAGTGGTGTTTGGCGGCTTGTTCGACCCGGTGGCAGGAGAGGTGCGCCTGGTGTCTCCCAACTGGAACCCCTTTGGCCACCTGTTGGGCATAGAAGGGCGCCACTGGATCGCCGGGGTGGACACTTTAGAAGACGTGGTGGGCGGCCACCTCTGGCTGGGCTTGCTCCTGGTGTCAGGTGGGGTTTGGCATATCGCGACCAAGCCTTTTGCCTGGGCAGAACGGATTTTTATCTGGTCTGGGGAAGCTTATCTTTCCTACAGCTTGGGAGCTTTGGCCTTGATGGGATTTATTGCCGCCTATTTCGTTGCCGTTAACCCAGTGGTCTATCCCGAAGTTTTCTATGGGCCGCTGCTGCAGGTGGGCTTGGATCGCTATCCCTTCTTTGAGCAAGGGGGAGCTCTCACATCTAGGGTTTGGCTGGCCAATGCCCATTTTTGGCTGGCCTTTTTCTTCCTTCAGGGCCACCTGTTCCATGCCCTGAAAGCGCGAGGGTTCAATTTCCGTACCGGCAGAGTAGAACTTGCAGCGCAGCAGGCCTAACGGCAATCTAGCCATCTGATTTTGAGCTTTGCACTTGCAGTTTCGAGGTAGGAGCAATGGCAAAAGTAGGTCTATTTTTCGGCACTCAAACCGGAAATACCGAGAGAGCCGCTGAGATGATCCAAAAAGAGCTGGGCGAAGACAATGTAGATTTGATCAACATTGCCGAGGCCACGGTTGAGGACTTTGATAGGTACGACTACTTAATCATCGACTGTCCAACTTGGAATATCGGGGAGCTGCAGGCCGATTGGAATGGGTTTTTCCCCTATTTGGATGAAATCGATTTTTCCGGTAAGACGGTAGCCTATTTTGGAGTTGGGGATCAGTTGGGCTATCCCGACAACTTTCAAGATGCCATGGGGATCCTGGCCCAAAAAATTGCCGAGCGTGGCGGCAAAAATGTCGGCTCCTGGCCTACAGAAGGCTACGAGTTCAACGAGTCTAAGGGAGTGGTTGACGGTGAGTTTGTCGGCCTTGCTCTGGACGAAGATAACCAACCAGAGCTGACGGAAAAACGAATTAAAGAGTGGACGGCTAAACTAAAAACGCTCTTCAATCTGTAATTCAAACCCGGCTTCTTAACTTGTCATTGATACTGTGGGAGTTTGTCATGACCGGCGCAGTTCTATCTTCATCGCCTACTTCTGCTGAGGGATCCCCTCAGGTCAGTTGGTTGGCAGGGAATGCTCGTTTGCTCAACCTATCCGGAAAGCTGCTGGGGGCCCACGTGGCCCATGCGGGGCTGATCATGCTGTGGGCCGGCGGCATGACCTTGTTCGAGGTGGCCCACTGGGATCCAAATCAACCTATGTACAGCCAGGGGCTGATTTTGTTGCCCCATCTGGCCAGCTTGGGCATCGGCGTCAACGCAGAAGGGGTGGTTACGGATCCCTATCCCTTTTTTGTCGTGGGCGTTCTGCACCTAATTGCCTCGGCAGTGCTGGGGGCAGGAGGGATCTTCCATGCCCTTTTGGGACCAGAGGTGCTGAGCAAGGGGAAAACCTTTGCCGAGTTTTTCGGCTACGACTGGGAAGATGACGACAAGATGACCACCATCCTCGGCATCCACCTGCTGCTGCTGGGGCTGGGTGCATGGCTGCTGGTGGCCAAGGCTCTCTTTTGGGGAGGGCTGTACGATGCCAACCTGGGCCGCGTGCGGATCGTTGCGGATCCCACCCTCAATCCGCTGCGGATCTTCGCCTACTTGACGCCGCTGATGGGTCAGCAGGGCATGGCCGCCGTGGACAACCTGGAAGACCTGGTGGGGGGACACATCTACGTGGGCCTGCTCTGCGTGCTGGGGGGATGGTGGCACATAGCCACGCGCCCCTTTGCCTGGGCCAAGCAAGTCTTGATCTACTCGGGCGAAGCCTACCTCTCCTACAGCCTGGGGGCCCTGGCTTACATGGGCATCTTGGCGGCCTATTTTGTCAGCGTCAATGAGATCGCCTACCCTGCGGCTTTTTACGGGCCGCTGGGGCTGGCCGCTGACGAAAGGGGAATTGTAAGCAGCCGTACCTGGTTGGCTACAGCCCACTTTGTCTTGGGGATCCTGTTTTTGGCGGGGCACATCTGGCATGCCATCCGGGCGCGGGCGGCGGCCAGCGGCTTTGACTTCCAGCGCGGGGGCTGGGTGCGAGCCACAGATCCCCAGGTGGGCAACTTGGACACGCCGGTAAACCAGGGCGATCTCACCCTGCTGCTGCTGCAAAACCTGCCCATCTACCGGGAGGGCTTGTCGCCTTTCCTGCGCGGTTTGGAGATCGGCATGGCCCATGGGTACTTCCTGGTGGGGCCGTTTTACAAGTTGAGTCCGCTGCGGAATTCGGAGCAAGCCCTGACGGCAGGTACGCTGGCGGCCATTGGTCTGGTGCTGATCCTAACGGTTTGTCTTTCGATCTATGGACGAGTCTCTTTTCCGCGCTCGCGGCTGGTGGCGGTGGTGAACACCCCCTATGGAGAGGTGGCCTATCCGACGCCGGGAGTGCAACTGATGGCGGAATCGCAGGGATCCCCTCAGCCGGTGCGAGTACCGGCAGGATCGGAGGACTTGCCCGAAAACTTGCGCACCCGTGCCGGCTGGAGCCAGTTGGCGGGAGGGTTTCTGGTGGGCGGCGTTGGCGGTGCCCTGTTTGCCTACATGCTCCTGAACAGTGCGGACGTGTTGGCCCAGATTTTGCCTGGGCTGTGAATGAGGTTTGAGGCTCCCTGGTTCGGGGATCTGCAGAAAGGAGAGGGGTATTGTCCCCTCTCCTCTATCCAGATCGGCTCGGATCCTTTGGGCCGCATTTTCCAATGGCAATTGCACTGTTCACAATTGCATGGTTCAACCGCACTTTGCCGGTTGGTTTCTGGCTACTGGACTTTGTAGATCTTTTGTTTGGCTAGCAGCCTTGATGGTTTTAACAGTCGAGATGGAATAGCGAATATGAGTTTAAGCTCCGCTTCTGCGCTCGCTTTTGAGGCCCTGTATCTGGGCATTTCTCCCAGTCTCAAGCTCTTTGATCAGCCTTTATTAGGATCCCTGGGGAAATGCTTTCGGATAGCCTACTGGGAGTACCACCAAACCCAGGATGAGCCTTGTAGCCTGGAGACTGTAATCACGCTGCTATACGAATATCTCAAAGCTTGGGATCGACCCGTTCATCTTATCGGCCACGGCTTGAGCGGGGTGGCCGCTTATCTTTTTGCCTGCCGTTACCCACAGCGGGTACAGTCTCTGACCTTGCTGGCCGTGGGAGGTTGGCCTGCTACCACTTGGCATGCCCATTTCTATGTGCAGCGAAAAATCTTTTGCTGGAGTCGGGAACAACTCTTGGTGCGTATAGCCCAGAGCCTTCTACCTACTTCAGAACAGTGGCGAGCACGCTCACTCTCCTATGCTCTGGCTAAAGATTTGGATACTTCTCCCATACCTCACTCCCTATTTCAGGTGATAGCGATTCCAGCCCAGAAAGTGTCGGTGCCGATGTTGGTTTGCGCCAGCAAGGATGACCCCATTGTGGATCCTGCTTCGCTCGAGAAGTGGAGAAACCACCTAAAGCCAGGGGATCAAATGTGGTTTTGCCCTGGGGGGCGACACTTTTTTCATTATTCTTTTCCAAGTTTGGTCAATCTGAAAATAATGGATTTTTGGCAGGAATTGCGTAAACTTCAGCCCAGCATGGCTTAGGGCGGCTGGACTTTCGCGGGATGATAGAATGGCTACTCATCCAAACAGCAGAGGAGCTCCGTTTGCAGCTAGGGCGAAGCAGCCCAGGTGGAGCCCCTGACAACAGGAAAACGGGCAGGGGTGGAATGAGGCCATTGAGCTCCCGGTAAAATTGATAGAATAGGGCAAGCCCCCAACTTGGATAGGGAATGGGCTTGACCGCGGAATCCGCGACTATGTTCGACAAGCTGCTCTTTCCCATCGACAACTCGCGTGAGACCAGCCACGCCTTGCCCTTGGTGGCAGACATAGCGCAGCGCTACAAAAGTCAGGTGTACTTGCTCTCTGTACTGGATGCCGCGGAGCTGGACGCGGAGAGGGCGGAACAAGCTCGGCAAAACATCCACAACCTGCTCAAGCAAACGGAGTCTGGCCTGCATCAAATCGGCCTCAACAGCGTCAAGAGTGAGTATCGAGAGGGAAAGGTGCCTTTTGTCATCTGTGATGTGGCAGACGAGCTGGAGATTAGCCTAATTGTAATGGGATCCCGCGGCCTCACCCTCTCCGGAGAGGGGCAGAATAACTCTGTCAGCCACCGCGTGATCGATCTTGCCCCCTGCCCGGTGTTGGTCGTGCCCTGAGGAGAGGGATCCCATTGACCAAAAGGCGCGGCAAGCCCCGTCCTTCAGGGCAGGGAAGGATAGCGCCGACCGTAGCCGACGCCCTTTAAAAACGCAGTGCCGGCCATGTGAATATCGTTGTCATCACGCATAGGCCAAGAATACGATTGAGCGGTGCAACGACTTCAAGCCTTCAAGTACGAATTGCTGCCCAACGGCCAGCAGGAACGGCAGATGCTCCTGGGAAGAACGTCCGCGCCAAGTCAGCGTTAAACAAAGCCATTCTCGACCAGGGGTGGTATGAGTTCCGCTGCATGCTGGAGTACAAGCTGGCCTGGAAAGGTGGCAGGCTCATTGTCGTGCCGCCGCAGAACCCGAGCCGCACCTGTCCATGTTGCGGCCATGTTTCATCAGACAACCGCCGGACCCAAGCCTGGTTCGAGTGCGTGGCGTGCGGCTATGAGAATAACGCCGATCGCAGCAGCGGGCCGGAGGCCTTTCGCGGCAGCGGGCCGGAGGCCTTTCTGGTCGGTGCCATCAACATCCTTGCTTGCGGGATACAGCTGTTGCGAGACGAAGGGCAGGACACGGCCGACGCTGCGGTCGGGATGCGGGTGGGTGAACCACCCGTGTCAGCCCGGATGGCCTGTGGATCGAACTGCACGGGCGGTCGGAAGCAGGAACCCGCCGAGACGACTGCGCAAGGAGCCATCCATGCGTAGCGTGGTAGGAATCTCCGGCCTTCAGGCCGGGGAGGATGTCAATGCTTGTTTCCCGTACTGCTCAGCCACAGCCTCTGGCCGTTCCTGGAACGCACTACGCGCCCACCAGTAGCAAGCGCACCGTCTTGGCATGTAGCTGGCGCTGCTTTCTGACCGCTATCTTGGAGGTCTGAAACTTGAGCAGCAAGACAATAAACCAAGACCAAGACAATAAACAATGTCAAATAATGTCAAAGAAAATGTCAAAGAATAAATGTCAAAGTTGTCCACCCAGAACCTGGCCGCCTTGGCGCTCATCCCGCAAGTCTTGAATGGGCCAACGCAAACAATGACTGCCACTTTCTGGTTTGGTACGGGACTGCCTTCGCCCAATCTGGTAGAGAAGGCAAGATGTGGTGAGTAGCTACTTGCATCCAGGTGGACGCTCGCCTTCTAAAGACTTCAGAAAATCTAGGGTGCGGTTATAAACAAACCGAGCTGTTCCCAACCACTGCTGCAGCGTCTATCGCTGTTGTGCTGTCGGATACATCTCGTCCCCCAATCTTTTTGCCGGCGCCGGAGATGGAAACTTGCCGGTTGTCTCACCGCCATTTGGAATGGCCAACTGCAAGCCCAAAATCTGGGGGCGCGCAGGGAGGCCGAGACCTCCCTGCTTGTATACTTCTCTTGCGGCTGAGCTGAGCTCGAGGCCAAGCATGATCCCACCGCAAACTGCTATTCCCCAAGGGGCTGAGATCCTCTGCATCGGCACAGAATTGCTTTTGGGAGAGATCACCAATACCAATGCCCAGTACTTGGCAGCCGAGTTGGCGCAACTGGGGATCCCCCACTATTACCAAACGGTGGTGGGGGATAACGAGGCCCGCATTCACCACGCGCTGGAGGTGGCCTGTGGTCGTTCCAGCTTGATTCTGATCACCGGGGGTTTGGGGCCGACGCCGGACGATCTCACCCATGAGGCGCTGGCTTCCTTTTTTGGGGCGGAGATGGTGGAGCACCCCCAAGTGTGGGAAGAGATCCTGCAAAAGTACGGGCAGCGGGGCCTTGTGCCCTCGCCGAGCAATCGCAAGCAGGCTTTTCTGCCCCGGGGAGCGAGGGTGTTGCCCAACCCGCTTGGCAGCGCCTGTGGCCTCATCTGGCAGCCCCGGCCCGACCTGCACATTCTCACCTTCCCTGGGGTGCCGCGGGAGATGCAACACATGTGGCGGGAGACCGCCGTGCCTTATCTGCGCTCCATCGGCTGGGGAAAAGAGGTGTTCTACAGCCGGGTACTGCGCTATTGGGGCATTCCCGAATCGACGCTGGCCGAACGGCTGGGATCCCTGTTGGCGGGGGAAAACCCTACGGTGGCTCCCTACGCCAGCCAGGGGGAGGTACGCCTGCGGGTTACCGGACGTGCTCCCAGTCGTGAAGAGGCCCAAGCCTTGATCGCCCCGGTGGTGGAGCAGATTTTACAGATTTCTGGAGAAGACTACTTCGGCAGCGATGACGCCACCTTGGCCGGTGTGGTGGGGGAGCTGTTGCTGCAACGGGGTCAAACTCTGGCGGTGGCAGAATCCTGCACCGGCGGGCTGCTGGGGCAGTTGGTGACCGGGATCCCGGGCAGCTCCCGCTATTTTGTGGGGGGGATCGTGGCCTACGACAACCGCATCAAGGAGCAGCTTTTACAGGTGAATCCGGAAACCCTGCGACAGCACGGGGCCGTGAGCGAGGCGGTGGCCGCCCAAATGGCGCTGGGGGCCAAGCAAGTCCTGGGCTCCAACTGGGCCTTGAGCATCACCGGCATTGCCGGGCCAGAGGGAGGCACCGCCACCAAGCCAGTCGGTCTTGTGTATCTGGGTTTGGCGGATCCGCAAGGGAAGGTGGAAGTACACGAGTACCGGTTTGGCAGCCTGCGCGGCAGAGAGGGGGTGCGTTGGTGGAGCGCCCAGACGGCTCTGGATCGCTTGCGGCGGCGCTTGCTCTGCTACCCCCTTTAGGGGGGATCCAGTCTCTCGGGGTTGGATCCCTGAGTAAGCTGGGGGAGCAGATGGATCCAACCGATCTCCAGAAGCAGACCCTACCAGGCAAGGAGCAAGCCGATGATCCCCGATGCCGTCCAGGCGGGCAAGGAAGCCCTGCGGCAGGGCCGCCTTCAAGAGGCCATCCAACTTTTTGAAGGCTACCTGGCCCAATCCCGTCAGCAGGACAAAGCATTAGGGATCCCGGCAGACTCATCTGACGGCGAAGCCCTGGAAGCCCAAATGAACCTGGTGCGGGCCTACCACCAGTTGGGCCAGACGGAGAAGGCACGGTCCCTCTGCCTAGAGCTGCTGCAACACCCCAACCCCCAGGCGCAAGGCTGGGCCAAGAAGATCTTGCTTCGCCTGCCCACTGCAACAGAGTCCCTGGCTGCTCCGTCCGCCAAACCTGTCGAACCGCGTTCTGCTCCCCCAGAGGAGCCGTCTCCTGGAGCGGGATCCCTGTCCACCCGTCAACGGGCCGCCCAACTGGGTATGAAGATCCCCCTGCCGGAGCGGGCCGGCCCCCTGCATTGGGCCAAGTGGGGATCCCTGGGGGTGGGCATTGTCTTCCTTTGGTGGCTGAGCTTTGTGTTGGTAGGCAGCCATCTGGATTTTGGCCGTTTGAATGTTCCCCGGCAGCTTTGGTTTTTGCAGGGGCTGCTGCCCTGGCTGCGCAATGGCCTGCGGTGGTTGGTGGCCGGCAGCCTGGCGGTCAACTTTGGAGTAGGCCTTCTCTTTTTTGCCCCCTGGCTGATGGATCAGCTCCACCAACGGCTGCACAAGTTGCGTTGGGCCAGGCTTGGCGAAATCGAACGCCACAGCCCCGAAACGGCGCGCCTGCTGCAGCGCATCTGTGCCCAAAACCAGCTAAAACAGCCCCGACTGGGGGTGATCCCGGATGCTGGGCCGCTGGCCTTTGTTTACGGCACTTTTTCTGATGGCTGCCGCATTGTGGTCACCCAAGCCCTGTTGCAGCAGCTTTCTGAGGATGAGATTGCCGCCGTCTACGCCCAGGCCCTGGGGCGAATTGTTAATGGAGATATCCTGGTCATGACCCTGCTGGGATCCCCGATTCAACTGGTTTACCTGGCCCTAGAGCAGGTGAGCCAACTGGGAAGCAAACGGCGGGATCTCATCGGGCATGTGGCCCCGCTGCTCTACCTCATCTACACGGTGCTTTCCTATCCCCTGTTTTTCCTCTCCCGCCTGGGCACCTACCATGCCGACCATTTTGCCGTACAGGCGACTGGCAACCCGAACGGGCTGATTGCTGCTCTGCTCAAATCGGCTGCTGGCCTGCAGGAGGCCCACAAAAACGACCGCCGACCTTCCTCGCTGTTGCACTGCACCCGCCTGTTCAGCTTTTTGGACTTCAAAACCATCGCCGCTGCCAGTGCTGCCGCCCGCCTCCAGGATCCCTCCCAAGCTGGCCAAGTCTTTCTTTGGGATCAAATCAACCCTTGGGCCCGCTGGATGCAGGTCAATTCCAGCCATCCGCTGCCGGGGCACCGCTTCAAGGTCTTGGCGGGATATGGAGAGCGGCTGCGCCTCCTGCCGGAGCTGAGCCTGGGATCCGGGTCCAAGTTGGATGTGGCCCGCCTGCAAAGCCGGTTTTGGCTGGATCTGGCCATCTACGCAGCCGAAGTGGTCGGGATCCTCATTGGCTGGCTGGTGGGGCTGATCCTCTACCTGCTGCTGCAAAACCGTCTCGATCCCAAGGTGATCGCGGCAGCAGCGGTGGTGGGCTACGGGGTGGGCTTGTGGGCCAAAGCGGGGTTGATGTACGGGGGATCCCTGCCGGCAAGGCCGACGGATGTGCTCAGCTTGCTGGCGGATCCCGACGCGAATCCCCGCCGCGGACAATGGGTGGAGCTGGAGGGGGAGTTGGTGGGACTGGGCCCCTCCGGCTATCAACTGGGGGCAGAGCTGAAGCTGCAAGAGGCCACAGGGCTGATCCCGGTGCGCTTTACTTCCCCTTTGGGGCCGGTGGGCAATGTCTTTTCCGGCCTGAAGCGGATCCGCGCCCTGGTGGGCCGGCGCGTCAAAGTGGTGGGCTGGTTCCGCCGCGGCAATACTGCTTGGGTGGATCTGGCCTACGTCCAGGTGGGATCCAATAAGCTGCACAGCCGACCGCGCCTTTGGCTGGTTGTGTTCGGCTTGGGAGTCATCCTGCTGGGGATTTGGGGGGCGTTCTATTTCCCCAACTTGGCCTCTTACCTGCGGCGGTGGTGAGCCAGGCTGATACATTTACGCTGAACACTGCTGAACATCACTGTTCAACTGTGCAGCGATAGCATTCTGTTTGTTTCCAAACAGAATGGCGGTATCCCGCAAAGCTTTGAGTAGAATACCCAAAGCGCAGTTTCCGTGTCGTCTTACTACCAATTTTCTGCTTTGCTTTGGCTACCATGTTGGCAGACTCGAAAGTAAACAGAAAGATCAACTGGTAGTAATCCGTACTGAGCATATTATACATTATTTTCAGTATAGTTGAGCTTATTATTGACTAGAGTCATGCTCTCTTCCAGTTGGCTGAGAAAACTAGCGGCGAGAGGGCGTTAACTGTGCCTTGCGCAGGCGCACCGACTGGGGCGTGATCTCCACCAGCTCATCCTCGCCGATGTATTCCAAAGCCCGCTCCAGGGTCATCTCCACCGGCGCTTGCAAGTGCACCAGCTCCTCCCCGCCCGCAGCCCGGTGGTTGGTCAGTTGCTTGGTCTTGCAGACGTTCAGCTCCAAGTCTTGGGGACGGTTGTGCTCGCCCACGATCATGCCCTTGTAAACGCGGGTACCTGGCGTAATAAAGAATACACCTCGATCTTCCGCATTCTTGAGGGCATAGGTAGTGGCCACCCCTTCTTCAAAAGCGATCAGCACCCCGTTGCGGCGCATTTCCATCTCAGAAGTCAGGGGACGGTATTCTAGAAAGCTGTGGCTCATGATCCCCTCGCCGCGGGTGATGCGGATAAACTCCCCTCGAAAGCCGATCAGCCCTCGCGCCGGAATGACAAACTCCAGCTGAGCCCGACCATCGGATCCCACCATCATGTTCTGCATTTCTCCCCGCCGTTGCCCCAGCCGCTCGATGCATGCCCCCACCGTCGCTTCCGGCACATCCAGCACCAAACACTCATAGGGCTCATAGGGCTGGCCGTTGACCTCGCGGAAAATTACCTTCGGTTGCCCCACCTGAAACTCATAGCCTTCCCGCCGCATGGTTTCTAGCAGGATGCCCAGGTGCAGCTCGCCTCGCCCCGACACCAAAAAGCGATCCGGCGAGTCGGTTTCTTCCACCCGCAGCGCCACGTTGGTTTCCAGCTCCCGCATCAGGCGCTCCCGCAGTTGCCGCGAAGTTACAAAAGTACCCTCTTGCCCGGCGAAGGGGGAGTCGTTGACGCAGATCATCACCTGCAATGTGGGCTCGTCCACTTTGATGAGCGGCAGAGCCTGGGGATTTTCGGGAGAGGTGAGGGTGTGGCCAATGTTGGCCTCGGCAAACCCCGCCACAGCAACAATGTGGCCGGCGGTGGCTTCCGTCAGCTCGATGCGCTGCAGGCCCTGAAAGCCGAACAGCTTGGTTACTTTGCCCTTGGCAATGGATCCATCTTCTTTCACCACTGCCAATGGATCCCCCAGACGGATGGTGCCGTTGTGGATCTTGCCGATCACGATCCGGCCCAGGTATTCCGAATACTCCAGCGTGGTGACCTGCAGCTGCAGCGGCTTGCCGGGATCCCCAATGGGAGGTGGGACATGCTTGAGAATGGCCTCGAAAAGAGGCTTCATATCCAGGGATCCGCTGTACTTCCCTTCCAGAAAGGCTTTGAGATGGGCTTCTTCCAGGGCAAAGCCGCGCAACCCAGAGGCAAATAGATAGGGGAAGTCGCACTGGTCTTCGTCTGCCCCCAGCTCCAAGAACAAATCCAGCACCCTGTCGACGGCTTTGTAGGGCTCGGCGCGAGGCCGATCAATCTTGTTGACCACTACGATGGGGCGCAGGCCCTTCTCCAAGGCTTTGCGCAGCACAAAGCGGGTTTGCGGCATCGGGCCTTCGTTGGCATCCACGATCAACAGGCAGCCCTCCACCATCCCCAGCACCCGCTCCACCTCGCCCCCGAAATCGGCGTGGCCAGGGGTGTCGACGATGTTGATCAAGGTTTCGCCGTAGCGGACGGCTGTGTTTTTGGCCAAGATGGTAATGCCCCGCTCCCGCTCCAGCGTGTTGGAGTCCATCACACAGGTGGGAATGTCTTCCCCCTCCCGAAAGATGCCCGCCTGGCGTAACAGGGCATCCACAAGGGTAGTTTTGCCGTGGTCGACGTGGGCGATGATGGCAACGTTGCGGATGGGGAGTGACATATTAACCATTGACCAGCAGGATGTCGCCCTACAAGCAGGAGTGCCCTAGGGATCTCTTTACAACTCTAACGCAAAGGAGCGTTACGTTGCTAAACACTCCTGGCTTTGGGCTTGGCCCCAGCACTCCCAAAGGGTTATCCCGACTGCCTCAATATCCAGAGGGATCCCCTACATATCGGCGCCGCGCAGATAGAGCAGCAGGATGACCGCCGGGCCTGCCAAGACAATCAAGGCCAGCAGGGCCAACTGCACAAAAACTTCGTATTGTCCGAACATAATCCCAGATCCTGTGGCTTACGCTTTGTATCCTAAGGGGTGCCCTCCACCCCAGATGGGAGAGCTGTTACAATTCTTCAAGTCATGCGCTCTTCGCCAAGGGATCCCTAGCGCTCCTGCTGGGCTTGAAACACCACCGGATCCAGGTTGAACAGTTCCTGCAAGATCCGCATGGCTGCCCGCCGCGCCTCAATATCCCGTTTGGCCCGCAGTTGCACCATCGGGTCGTGCAGGATCTTGTTGACGATGCCGCGGGTCAGGGCGTCGATCACCTCCAGGTGCTTCTCGGCAAAGTCCTTGCCCAGGCGGGAGAGAGCTTTTTCCATCTCCTGCTCGCGGATGGACTCCACCTTGTGGCGCAGGCTGGAAATGGTGGGCACCGTCTCCAGAGAACGCCACCACTCCATGAATTGATCCACCTCTTCTTCCACCAGGGCTTCGGCAGCCAGAGCCAGCTTTTGCCGTTGGGCGCGGTTTTCTTCCACGACGCGGGAGAGGTGATCCACATTGAACACCTGTACCCCCTTCAGCTTTTCCACGTCGGGATCGATGTTGCGGGGCACAGAGATATCCACCAACAACAGCGGCTGATCTGGCTGCAGCACCCCTGCCAGTTGCTGGTAGGTGAGGATCGGCTGGGTGGCACCGGTGCTGGTGAAGACCAAGTTGGACTCGGCCACACTGTTCAGCAGCGACTCCCAAGGCAGCACCTGGATCGGCTGCTCGAATTGCTTGGCCAGGGCTTCGGCCCGCTCCAGGGAGCGGTTGACCACCGTGATATCGACTGCCCCTTTGGCCAACAGGTGCTGCACCAACAGACGGGCCATTCTCCCCGCCCCCACCACGGTAACTTTGCCCTGAGAGAGGGATCCCTGCTCTTGCAGAGCCAACTCCACCGCTGCCGAGCTGATGGACATGGCGCCGGTGCCGATCTCCGTTTCGGTACGGACGCGCTTGCCGGCGGTGATGGCCGCCTTAAAGAGGCGATTGAGGATGCGATCCATGCCGTTGCAGGCTTGGCCCAGTTGCTGGGCTTTTTTCACTTGCGAGAGGATCTGCCCTTCTCCCAGCACCAAGCTGTCCAGACCGGCAGCCACCCGCATCAGGTGGGTTACGGCATCTTGGTAGAGAAGGGTAAACAGGTGCGGACGCAGTTGGGGCAAGGGGATCCCTTTCAGCTCAGCCAAGAACTGCATCGTCTGCCGGACACCACTCTCCATTTCCGAGGTGACGATGTAGACCTCCAGCCGGTTACAGGTGCTGAGGATCGCAGCCTCCTCAATGTGGGGGTGGGTGCGAAGCTGCTGGATCGTCTCTCCCACCTCCGCCTCCGCGATGCTGAGGCGCTCCCGAATCTCTACGGGAGCTGTGCGATGGCTAAGACCGACAACCGCGATAAACATGCCTCTCCGTCGTCTGTGCAGCAACAACAAAAGTTATTAAAAACAAAAACTCTGAACAAAAGCAAATATTGTTTCAGAGAGAAAGCAAGAGCTGTGACCGATACGAGGGGATCCCTTGACTCGGTTCCAGCAAGCTTAGGTAACTTTTCTCAGCCTACCTAAACCCTAAGACCAGTATCGAACCGGTTTTGCCGGATTTTGCTGAAGAGTTATTACGTTTTCACAGGTTGGGGCTTGATAGATTTCGTAACTTTCCCAAAAAGGCAAGGGCGACCTCCAGCAGGGGAAAGCCGCCCCGATCTCCGAGGATGTTGGGTAGGGGATCCCTCAGCGCAGTTGCAGGCCGCGGGGCTGTTGGCCGTCTTTCATGTGGATGGTGTCCACAAAGCGCACCGTGCGGGATTGGCTGGAGATCACCAAGGTCTCGGTGCGGGCCCCGCCCCCGAAGAAGCGCACCCCGCGCATCAAGTCGCCATCGGTGATCCCGGTGGCAGCAAAGAGCACTTCCTTGCCACTGGCCAGCTCTTCACACTCCCACACCTTGTCGGGATCCTCGATGCCTTTTTCTTTGAGTTCCCGTCGCGTTTCCTCCACAGGCGGCAGGTAAGTGCCCGCCTGAACTACTTCGGGATCGTAGATCAGCCGACCCTGGAAGTGGGCGCCCAAGCACCGCAGAGCGGCTGCCGAGATCACCCCCTCAGGAGCAGCTCCGATCCCCATCAGGGCATGAATGCCGGTGCCATTGAAGCCTGCCGAGAGAGCCGCCGAGATGTCGCCATCGGTAATCAGCTTCACCCGCGCCCCCGCCTCTCGAATTTGGCGAATCAGATCGAGGTGGCGCTTGCGATCCATGACCACCACCGTCAGATCGGAGATCTCCCGATCCAGGCTTTCGGCGATGATCTTCAGGTTTTTCTCGGGGGGATAGTCGATGTGCACCTTGCCCTTGGCCTGGGGCGGAGCTGCCAGCTTTTGCATGTAGATGTCCGGGGCATGGAGAAGGCCACCTTTCTCGGAGATGGCCAGCACCGCCATGGAGCCATTTTGGCCTTTGGCCACCAGGTTGGTGCCCTCGCAAGGATCCACAGCAATATCGATCTCCACCAGCTCTTCCACACGGCAGAACTGCTCAGCATCCGGGCGGGTACAGATGCCCACCTCTTCGCCGATGTAGAGCATGGGGGCCTCATCGCGGGTTCCTTCCCCGATGACGATGCGACCGCGCATAGGGATCTGGTTGAGTTTCTCCCGCATGGCCTCTACAGCCACCTGGTCGGCGGTCTTGTTGTCCCCTTTGCCCATCCAGCGGGCGGCGGCAATGGCAGCCTGCTCCACGACTTCGATGATCTCTAGCCCCAACTTGTTGTCCACGGTGTGCCCCCTTGCTGATCTCGGAATGGTGAAGGCCAACTTAAGGATATCTTCAGACTCTTCCTCTCAGTTTACCAGGGCAGGCTTCTCCTCGAGATCCGATTCTCTCAACCCCTATAAGCTGAGAGAACAAATCCCCCAAAGCTAGACAGAAAGAGCGATCCCCGTCTTGGTGGCTCGCTATTGCCGCTTGGGGATCAGGGATGGTAGCCTATTTTAAGGGCAATAAGTTTTTCTTAACACCATTAAAAAAACGCAATGAAAAGATACGCTTTTGTCAACCGTTCCGGACAGGTTCAGGTGATCCGCACGATCCCCGGCCACTGGGAGCGCACCCTCTTTCCCGGCCAGCAGGCGATTTTTGAGGCGGAGCCGGACGACTATCTGGAAGTCTACAGTTGCTGCTGCTCCACCACCATCCTGGAAGAGCGCCGCCTCTGTCGCTATCTGGTGGATTCTTCCTCGCCTGAGGTTGACCTCTACCTGTGGTCATCTTCGCAACGGGGAACTCTGGCGGATGCGTTGAATGGTTGACAGGCTCTAGCGGCTGGCTGCCCCATAGGGTCAAGAGGACTGGGTTTGCCCAGGATAACTAGATTGGGGATCGCTTCTCCTGAGGCCGATCCCCGGATTTTTCAGAGGGCGGATGCGGATCTGGAGAAGGGGCATCGGGGGGACGGGTCAGGCAACTGCCCCGCGCAGCATTGTGAAAGGTATCGATGCGCTCCACGCAATTTTGATGGCCGCAATAGGGGCAATACAGGCGATCCCCAGGTTGGGGCTCCACATCGGCCTGGCTCCACCACCGCCGACAGCGGTCACAACAAAAGTGATAGAGGAACTCCAGCGCCACTCTCATGGGATCCCTTGCAGAGCTGAGCCGATCAGCATGGAAAAATGGGCATTATCCGGATCCCGGCAGTTGGGATCCCTCCCTAGCCCTCGGATTAAGACAAACTCATTATGAGTATGGTATGTTAGGTTTGGTTTACATTTGCACTTTACCGCAAGGAGCGTTGATTTATGTCTCAGGAAGGATGCCTGCGAGTGGGGCAGCCCGCTCCCGATTTTTCCGCCACCGCCGTCTATGACATGGAATTCAAGACGGTGAAGCTCTCCGACTACAGGGGTAAGAAGTATGTGGTGCTGTTCTTCTACCCCTTGGACTTCACCTTTGTCTGCCCAACGGAGATCACGGCCTTTAGCGACCGCTATGACGACTTTGCCAAGCTGGATACCGAGATCCTGGGCGTCTCGGTGGATAGCGAATACTCTCACCTGGCCTGGATTCAAACCGACCGCAAGGCTGGAGGGGTGGGCGAGCTGAGGTATCCTCTGGTCTCTGACCTGAAAAAGGAGATCAGCGCTGCCTACAATGTTCTGGATCCGGAAGCGGGTGTGGCGCTGCGCGGCCTGTTCATCATCGACAAAGAAGGGATCATCCAGCACGCCACCATTAACAACCTGGCCTTTGGCCGCAGTGTGGATGAAACCTTGCGCACCCTGCAAGCTATCCAATACGTGCAATCTCACCCCGATGAAGTTTGCCCGGCCAACTGGCAGCCCGGCCAGAAAACCATGCACCCCGACCCAGTGAAATCCAAGGAGTTCTTCGCGGCGATTGCCAAGTAGGTTGGCCCAGATCCTGCCTCAGGGATCCCGGGCTTTTTCGGGTATGGCTCTAGCCCCGGGTGGGCTGGGGCTTTTCTTCGCCAGGGGCAGCCCGACTCTTCCCAAAAGGGACAAGCAACAGCAGAGGGGCTGGGGGTGAGGGCCGTCGGCAACCGCTCCAGAACCAGGTGCCCGCGAACAAATAAAGATCCCCTGAATTGACCAGGGGATCCGACAAGACAAGGGCCGCTGGACTTAGTCCCAGGGTTTCCCGCCGGTGAACTTGTAGGTAATCGGCTCCTTGTTTTTGCCGATGTTGCGATCCACTTTGCCGACGGGCTCACGGCCTTCGTTGACCTTCTCGGGAAAGACGCCGTCTTTGGGATGCACCAACACAGGCTCTCCACCTGCCGGAATGCGGAAGATCTGGTAGTCGTTGATCTTGTAGTCGGATCTCAACTGGGCACCCAGCGCCAAACACTGCTCTTTGCGGGCAAAGGTGAGAAAGTTTTTGCCTTCCACCATTTCGGCAGCGCCGCCGGTGGGCATTTCAAACACCTGCCCCGGCTTGCCCGTCCAGGTGATGACGTATTTTTCTTCGGTTTCGGCTGCGCTCAACAGCCCCCCGGTAGATCCCCCAAATAGAGGCAGCTTTGCTCCCTGACGAGGATCGCCTTCCATCACAGCCATAGTCTACCTTTCTCAACTCGTTGTGGTTTGCGGTGGTTTGCCTTGTCCAAACCGCGGTTTGCGGCGCGAAGCACTTTGAATCTACCACTGACTCGATTTTTGGCCCCAGTTCCGCCTGGGAACTGTAATCTTTCGTAGCAGACTGGCTGGCCCTCAGACGGATCCCTGGGCGCCCTGTAGGCCACCATAGAACAAGCCGGAGACCCACAGCTTTCTGGAAAAGGAACAGCGCCCATGGCCCAGTGGTCCCTCCATCCCAGCTCGCAATCCAACGCTAGGGTCATTCTCATTCCCACCGCCTTTGGCCACGATACTCAGGCTCCGATGGCCATTCTCAATGCCGGTTCGGAGCTGTGTGCCTTCGAGCCGAGGTTGGGGATCGATGTGGATAGGCTGGCGGTGGCGCAGTTGCCGGGGCTGGTGGATGAGCCTCCCTACGGCATGTGTGAGGCGGCGGTGACTCAAGCTTGGAGACGACAACAATGGCCGGTGCTGTTGCCTTCGGTCTTGGCCGCCAGTTGGGGGGCCATTCGTGCCCTCTGGAAGCACTACCCAACTCTGAGTGTGGTGCATTGCAGCGCTCATGCCAACCTGATGCCGCCCCCAGAGATGACCCAGCCGGATCAAGATACAAGCTATGGCAGTGCTGCCTGGGTGGAGTTGCTCTATCAGCACAAGCTGCCGGTGATCCATGTGGGATTGCGCAGCGGCAGTGCGCGGGCCTACGCATGGCTGAAAGCCCACCACAGCCCAATATTCTGGGCCCAAGATGGCTGGGATCCCCAGCAGGTGGTGGCCTCTTTGCCGGATCAACCGGTGTTTTTGGTGGTGGACTGCAGTGTGTTGGATCCTTCCTTAGCGCCCGCCGTGCATCACCCAGAGCCAGGGGGGGTGAGTTGGTTGCAACTGTTGCAGACCTGTGAGGCCATCTTTGCTGCTCGTCCTGTGGTTGGCCTTTCGCTGGGAGGGGTGGCGGTGGGATCCGCAACGCGGCAAACCGCTCGCGTGGTGGCCCGCCTGCTCAATTGGTTGCTGGCCTGCTATGCCCTTCACTCCCTGAAGGTGACTGCTCAACCGCAACCTGCCCAGACTGTTTAAGCTGCTCAGGTCTGAACATTCATTTGGGATGGTCGAATGAACCTCTATCGCCGAATAATCTTCCCGCGGCTGTTGGATTTAGCTCTCTCGGGGGAAGGGATGGAGCGCTATCGGCGGCAGCTTCTGGCTCATGTGCAGGGATCCGTTCTGGAGATTGGTTTTGGCACCGGCTATCCTGCTACCCAGAGCACATTCGCAAGATCACAGGGGTAGATCCCAATCCCGGCATGGGATCCCTGGCTCGTCGGCGCATTGCCTCTTCTCCCATCGCCGTTGATTGGCAGGTGGCGGATGCCCAGAAACTGCCTTTTCCAAGCCAGAGTTTTGATAGCGTGGTTAGCACCTGGACATTGTGCAGCATTCCTAATGTGGCCAAGGCTTTGAGAGAGATCCGGCGGGTGTTGCGAGCAGGGGGAAAGCTGTTTTTTCTCGAACACGGCCTCAGCGAGGATCCCCAGGTGCAAAGATGGCAAAATCGTCTTAACCCTATACAAAAGGTAATCGCAGATGGCTGCAACCTAAACCGAGATATGGCTCGGTTGATCCAGGGAGCGGGGTTTCGGTTTGAGCAACTGGAGCGGTTTTATATGCCTGACCAGCCGAGATTCATTGGCTACACCTATCAAGGCATAGCGCTTCCCGCCGCGGAAGGAAACTTCCAGTTCTAGAAGACTTGAGCAGCCACCAATTTTCCAACAGCTCTCTACCTGTTCGCCTTTCTAATCACACAGTCTAATCACACAGTTGCAGACGGGATTGCGGCTGCCGCATGGCCGGGTCGATCTCGTAGGTCAGCTCAAAGTTGATCACCCGCCAGCGCTGAGGGGATCCACCCACACCCTCTGGGATTTGGGAGCTGAAGCTGACGGGCAAACCATAGAGGCGAGGTGGGCCGGGGCGACGGTGGGATCCCTGCTCCAGATAAGGGGTGAGCAGCTGGCGGTAGCGCTCGGCCACGATCACCTGAGTGGCTCGCATTCCTTGCATGCGCAGCCGATCCAATTCTTCATGAATCTCAAAACGGATCCCATCGGCGTGGGTGTGCTGACGAAACCAGCGACCTTCCCAAAAGCGCCAGCGCCGTCCGGATTGCAGGTGTACCAGCTCCTCTTGTTCGGCATCCGCCTCAAACGCACCGTGGCGAGGGCAGAGGTAGGTATCGGTCAGGGTGAGGGCCGCAATCGTTTGCCGACAGTGGGGGCACTGAATGCTGGGGCCGAAGATCGGGTAGGAAAAGGCAACAGTCATAGGAAACCCCACAAAACGCGGCTGGATATCTGGGCAAATCCGCAGTTGTCCACATTATAGATGTTGCCTTTTGGGGATCCCCATGACAAAACCGGAGGAGATCTTCTAAATTAGGAGGTAGGGGGGATGCGCTCGAAGTCTGTACTGATTCTGGGCGAGCCTCAAGGAGCTCCGCGATAGCAACGGGGAGTGGGTGGTACCCACTTCTTTGCTTTTTGAGGGGGCTTACTGTCCCCTTTGCCAGCTCCGGCTCAAAGGGGTTTGGATCTGGCGGCAACACCCGGTTGGTGACGAGTAGGTTATGGTTCACCCTCTTATTCCACAGTTGGAGAGCTTGGCCCGTCCCTTGGCCGCTCAACTGGGATACCAGTTGGTGCAGATGGTTTTCCACACCAACCAGCATCCGCCAGTTCTGCGGGTGGATATTCGTCCACTGGATCCCGACCGAGAAACCAGCCATGCCGATTGCGAAGCCATGAGCCAAGCCTTGGAAGTCGAGCTGGATCGGGTGGATCTGATCCCCGGCCAGTATGTGTTGGAGGTGTCCAGCCCTGGCATCAGCAACCTTCTCACCAGCGATCGCGACTTTGTGGTTTTCAAAGGGTTTGCGGTGGAGGTGACCTTGGATCCACCCTACAAGGGCAAAGCCGTTTGGTCAGGACACCTGCTGGGTCGGGATGAGGAGAGGGTTGCCTTATCCCTCAAGGGGCGGCGAGTCCAGTTGCCCCGCGCTTCGGTGCAGCGGGTTGCCCTCTCATCGGAAACTGACTAGGAGACCGGAGATAGAGAGAGCGTTTGACCGCAGGTGGTGCGGCCCTCCCTTCGCATCAGAGATGCGGGTTCAGTTCCCGCTGTGGAGCAATAGCAACAGCAAGTTTCACGAAGTTTGTGCAGGAGGACAGTGGTTATGGCGATGGTGCCTCTGCCGGGTTTGGCGGAAATGGTGGAGATGATCTCGCGGGAGCGCAACTTGCCCCGCCATGTGGTCACCGATGCCCTGCGAGAGGCGCTGCTCAAGGGCTACGAACGCTACCGCAAAACCATCCAGCGAGATGTGGTCTTTGCAGAAGACCACTTCCGCAATTTCGATGTGGAGTTGGATGTGGAGGCAGGAGGCTTTCGCGTTTTGGCCACCAAAGCCATCGTTGAGCAGGTACAGGATCCGGATCACGAGATCTCTCTGTACGACGTGCAGCAGGATTACCCAGAAGCCGAAGTAGGCTGGGAAGTCACAGATGATGTCACCCCACAACAGGCGGAATTTGGCCGCATGGCGGCCATCCAAACCAAGCAGGTGCTGGCGCAAAAGTTACGGGATCAGCAGCGCCGTCTGATTCAGGAAGAGTTCCGCGATCTGGAAAAAACCGTACTGCAGGCACGGGTGCTGCGCACCGAGCGGCAGACGGTGATCATGTCGGTATCCAGCGGTTTCGGACAACCTGAGGTGGAAGCAGAACTGCCCAAGAAGGAACAGCTGGCCAGCGATCGCTACACTCCCAACGCGGTGATGAAGGTCTATCTCAAGAAAGTCTATGAGGGATCCCGGCGGGGGCCACAGCTTTTGGTTTCCCGGGCCGATGCTGGCTTGGTGGTGAACCTGTTTGCCAACGAGGTGCCAGAAATTGAAGAGGATATCGTGCGGATTGTGGCAGTGGCGCGGGAGGCCAACCCCCCTTCCCGAAATGTGGGGCCACGTACCAAGATTGCGGTCGATACGGTGGAGCGGGACGTGGATCCAGTGGGGGCCTGTATTGGCGCGAGGGGATCCCGGATTCAGGCGGTGGTAGCGGAGCTGCGCAACGAGAAAATCGATGTCATCCGCTGGTCGCCGGATCCTGCCACCTACATTGCCAACGCCCTCAGCCCGGCCAAGGTGGTGGAGGTGCGGCTAGTGGATCCGGAAATCCAGCAAGCTCATGTGTTGGTCAACAGCGACCAGCTCAGTTTGGCCATTGGCAAAGAGGGGCAAAATGTGCGCCTAGCAGCCCGCCTCACCGGTTGGAAAATTGACATCAAGGAAGTGGAGAGCTACCGCGCAGCGCTGGAGGAAGCCCAAGCCCAAGGGCTGCCCTATCCCTTCATCACTCCGGCGGCACTGGAGCGCTTCCGGCGGCGGGCCGAACGGGCTGCTCTGGGCCTAGAGGATGAGGAATACGAAGAAAAGCGCCGCCTGGAGGAAGAGGAGCTGGCGGGGGACGATAGGCTGGAAGAAGACTGGGCTGACGAAGAGGAGGACTTCGACTACGACGCCGAGTTCGACATTGCCCAGCCAAAAGGGTAACCCTCTATTCTCACTCTGCCCGTAGAGAGTGGCTTCTATTGGAGGTCTGGGCCTTGGGATGAGTCTTGCTGCATGGGGTCACGGTTTCTATCCTGAAGCAATGTATTGAGCAGCAGAGTTCTCATGGTTTGGGCGCTTCGAGGCAGCATTCGCGAAGTGCGCTGCAGGCATATCTCCTTATTGAGTTCTCCTCGCGGGGTTTCCCACCAATTGGCTAAGCTGGAGAGACAGGTACATCAAAACTCTTCCGAGCCAGAACCCAAACCTCAATCCAACACAGCGGGATCCCTTGGCTAGTTCAGAGTTTGCCCTGGAGCAGTTGCTCTTTGCCCCGGCCACGCCCGACCCCGACGCGGTGCGGGTGATCTATGCCTTTCCCAACACCTACGCAGTGGGGATCACCAGCCTGGGCTATCAAGTCATCTGGAGTCTGCTGGCCAGCCGCCGAGATGTGGCCGTCTCCCGCCTCTTTACAGATCTGGCTGAACCCCTGCCCCGGGAGCCGGAGCTGTTCGGCTTTTCCCTATCCTGGGAGCTGGATTATGTCCATATCCTGGCTCTGCTGGAACGGCACGGGATCCCTCCCAGATCTGAGGAGCGGGAAGAAGCCCACCCCTTGGTCTTTGGCGGCGGCCCGGTACTGACAGCCAACCCTGAGCCCTTTGCCGAGTTCTTTGACCTGATCTTGTTGGGGGATGGGGAAGGTCTTCTGGAGAAGATGATCGAGGCCTATCGGGAGGTGCGCCAGGGATCCCGGGCTGAGAAATTGCAGGCGCTAGCGCAGGTGCCAGGGATCTATGTGCCCGGCTTGTATGAACCCCAATACCGGGAGCCCGACGGCCCGGTGGAGAAGGTGCTCCCCAAAGTGGCCGGGATCCCTAGCTCCATTCGCAAACACACCTTCCGCGGCAACACCCTCTCGGTTTCCACAGTAGTCACCCCCAAAGCGGCCTGGGAGAGCATCTACATGGTGGAGGTGGTGCGCAGCTGCCCGGAGATGTGTCGGTTTTGCCTGGCCAGCTATCTCACCCTGCCTTTCCGGGTGGCGGATGTGGAGGGGCATTTGATCCCGGCGGTAGAGCGGGGGCTGCAGGTCACTCAGCGGATTGGGTTGCTGGGGGCTTCTGTAACCCAGCACCCGCAATTTGAGCAGTTGCTGGAGCACTTGGCCCAGGATCGCTTCGAGCAGGTGCGTCTCAGTTTGGCCTCGGTGCGCACCGCTACCGTAACCCCACGTCTGGCGCAGGTACTCTCCCGCCGGGGCAGCCAGTCCATTACGGTGGCCATCGAAAGCGGCTCAGAACAACTGCGCCAGATCATCAACAAGAAGTTAAGCAACCCGGAAATCTTGGCAGCAGCAGCCCACGCCCAGGCTGGAGGTCTGAAGGGCATTAAGTTCTACGGCATGGTAGGGATCCCGGCGGAAACCCAGGCAGATCTGGAGGCCACAGTAGCCCTTTTCCAAGAGCTCAAAAAAGCGGCTCCCGGCCTGCGCCTAACGCTGGGGTGCAGCACCTTTGTGCCCAAAGCCCACACCCCTTTTCAGTGGCACGGGGTGGATCCCCAAGCCGAGAAAAAACTGCAGTTTTTCCAGAAACATCTGCGTCCCCTGGGGGTGGAGTTTCGCCCGGAAAGCTATAGCTGGTCCGTGATCCAGGCCCTCATCTCGCGAGGGGATCGGCGGGTGGGAAAAGTCTTGCAGTTGGCGCGGGACTTTGGGGAATCCTTGGGGAGCTACCGGCGCGCTTTCAAAGCGCTTAAAGGGCAACTGCCGCCTCTGGATTACTACGTGCACAGCCACTGGGATCCAGGGGATCCCTTGCCTTGGCAACACATCGAAGGGCCCCTCACCCTGGAGCGACTGTTGCAACATCGCCAGGAAGCTCTTTCTGTTCGCATCCCTTAGAGATGTCTATTGGGGTTGTTTGCAGGCCGCGATGCTGCTGGCAATGACCGCCTCGGTTTCGGCCAAGCCTTTCCAGCCCAAGATCTGGGTTTCTTTCTTTTCCAGGCGCTTGTAGGTGGCGAAAAACTCCGCAATCTCATCCAGGCGGTGCTGGGCGATGTCTTCCAGCTTGGTCACTGCAGCATAGCGGGGATCCTTGGCAGGCACACACAGCAGCTTCTCATCCGGATCCCCGCCATCGATCATCTGCAACATGCCCAAGGGTCGCACCGTGACCACACACCCTGGGAAAGTGGGCTGATCCATGATCACCAAGCCATCCAAGGGATCCCCATCCCCGGCCAGCGTATTGGGCACAAAGCCGTAGTCATAAGGGTACTGCACCGAGGAGTAGAGCACCCGATCCAGCGCCATTGCTCCCATGTCTTTGTCAAACTCATACTTGTTTTTGCTGCCGCCGGGAATCTCAATCAAGATGTTGAGCAGGCCGGGCTTGGGTTGGGCAGGGATCCGCGACAGGTCGATCACAGCAAGCACCCTCGGATTGGGAATAGACAGCCAGAGGGTATTTTGACATACTCCTTGCCCCAAAGGACAGAGACTCTTGACACTTCGCCGGGAACAGTTCACGTCGGCGGGACGGAATCCTCAGCCAGCTTCCATTCTCTCCACCCACGTCTGGCTCAACGCTGGGAGACGCCCCATCCTCGGCAAGAGACTTGGTTTTTGTCTCCTCCTTTCGCTCAGCATGCTCAGAGCTGTCTTGGAAGGAGAGGATTCCAGATCCGGTTTTTTTGATCGACTTTGATCAGCTTGGACATACTCCTCGGGCAAGATTCGAACTTGCGACCAATCGGTTAACAGCCGACCGCTCTACCGCTGAGCTACCGAGGATCAAGTGTTTCTCATCATAGGGGAAGAAAGGACTGCTAGGCAACTGCCGGCGGGGGGTTCTTGTTGGGCCTTGGGATCCCTGTTCAGTGGAGCGGGCTTGATTTTGCTCAATTGCTCGCCTTTCTCAGGTCTATCTGACGGATCCAGGGGACAAACCCTGAAAACGCCCTCGTCAACCGAACGGAAGCCATTACAATGGTTACGGACATTTGCCAGCGCCCCTCATGGACTTCGGAGTCGGATTTCTCTCCAACAACGTCATGCTGCCGATCCTGGATTTTTTCTACGGGATCGTGCCCAGCTACGGACTGGCCATCATCTTCCTGACGTTGGTGATCCGCTTTGCCCTCTACCCGCTCAATGTGGGATCCATCCGCAACATGCGGCGCATGAAGGTGATCAGCCCGGTGATGCAGCGGCGGATGCGAGAACTCCAGGAGAAATACCGAGACGACCCGCAAAAGCTTCGCGAAGCCCAGGCCAAGCTTTACAGCGAGCTGGGGGCCAATCCCTTGGGGGGCTGCCTGCCACTGCTCATTCAAATGCCAGTGCTGTTTGCCCTGTTTGCCACCCTGCGGGGCTCCCCCTTTGCAGCGGTGACCTACGATGTCAACTTGCAGATCCTGCCGGCGGAAATGGCGGCTGAGGTGGTGCCTGCCCCCTACGTCAGCCCCAGCAAGAACATTTTTGTCACCGACTCTCTTCACAAGCCGGTGGTGCTGGTGGTGCCCAAAGGCACCAAGGTTGCCGTTGGGGAAGAGGTGCAATTTTTGCTTCAAGGGCCGGGGGGCAAACCTTTTGAGCAGTTGGTGGCCGAAGCGGGCGGGGATCCCAGTCTGTTACAGCCCACCTGGAAGATCACCAAAGGAGAAGATCGTGCCCAGATAAAGCCGGATGGCACCTTGCTGGCTCTGCAGCCGGGGGATGTGACCGTGCAGGTGTCCATTCCCGGTTTGGCCTCTGAGACTGGCTTTCTGTTCATCGACAAGTTGGGCCGTGTGGGAGCCTTCGACGAGGATGGCACCATCCACTGGGATATCATCGCCATGATCGTCATCTTTGGGGTGTCCATTTACCTGAACCAGTACCTAACCAATGCCGGACAGGATACCGGCAAAGAAGACCCCAGCCAGAGTTCCATGGCTCGCATCACCCCTGTGCTGTTCTCGGCGATGTTCCTGTTTTTCCCTTTGCCGGCAGGGGTTTTGCTCTACATCCTTGTCTCTAATATCTTCCAAACGGTGCAGACTTTCCTGCTCTCGCGGGAGCCGTTGCCGGAGAACTTGCAGCAATTGGTGGAAGAGGAGCGTCGTCGGGCTGCCCAGGCGATCACGGTGGAGGCCAAGGAAGTGGAGAAATCGACCAAGCCCAGAGCAGCCAAGGAGGGACGGGAATCCTTGCCCTTTGAGCCCTAGGGGATCCTCGCTGTTGGGGTGGACTTGTGGTGGAGTGTTGATACCTGATACATTTACGCTGAACACTGCTGAACATCACTGTTCAACTATGCAGCGATAGCATTCTGTTTGTTTCCATTCGCGTTAGCGGGACGGAG